>DASQCX010000381.1:0-4830 GCA_035634455.1 Burkholderiaceae bacterium | reverse complement strand
AGCCGGCCAAGGTCGTGCCGCTCGAATGACCGCGTACGAGAGGCTGGCCGACCTGGCGGCGCTGGAAGGCCGGGTGATCGGCACCAGCGGCTGGGTCGAGGTCGACCAGGCGCGCATCACGCAGTTCGCGCAGGCGACCGCCGACCTGCAGTGGATCCACGTCGACCCGGCGCGCGCCGCGGCCGGCCCGTTCGGCACGACGGTGGCGCACGGCTTCCTGACGCTGTCGCTGCTGTCGGAGCTGGCGGCCGGCGCGTTCCGCATCGCCGACACCCGCATGGGCCTGAACTACGGCCTGGACCGCGTGCGCTTCCCGTCGCCGGTGCCCGCGGGCAGCCGGCTGCGGGCGGTGTGCGTGCTCGATCGCTACGAGGCCATCGATGGCGGCGCGCAGCTGACGCTGACCGTCACCGTCGAGCGCGAGGGCGGCGCGAAGCCGGCCTGCGTGGCGGTCTGGCTCACGCGGCATCTTGTCTGAACCGACACATTCCGGGCCCGCCTGCCCGGCGCGGGGCCGGCAGTCGTTTTCCCTGCCCCCCCCATCCGGGGGTCGGCAAGTCGCAAGGCAATCGATAGGATCTCGGCGAGGGGATCGTCGTCCCGGCCGATGCCGCGTGCGACCCAAAACAAGAGTGCGAGCGGAGTTTCCATGAAGGTGTTGCTGGTCGATGACCATCCGTTGATCCTGTCGGCGCTGCAGGCCATGATCCAGGAGCTGGATCCGGACGTGAAGGTCACGGCCGTCGGCAGCGCGGGCGCGGCGCGCGCGGCGCTGGCGGCGGACGCCGACTTCGACCTCGTGCTGCTCGACCTGCAGCTCGGCGACGCCAGCGGCTTCGACGTGCTGGTCGAGATGCGCAAGGCGCACCCGGCGCTGCCGGTGGTGGTGATCTCGGCCTCCGACCGCGCCAGCGACGTCATCCAGGCGATCGACCTCGGCGCCATGGGCTTCGTGCCCAAGCGCGCCACCAACGACACGCTGGTCGACGCGCTGCGCCTGGTCATGGCCGGCGGCATCTACGTGCCGGCGATGCACCTGGGCAGCTCGCAGGGCCCGGCCAGCCGCGCCGCGGCGCCCGCCATCCCGGCCGCCGAGGCGGCCACCTACCAGGTCACGCCGTCGTTCGAGGAGCTGGGCCTGACGCCGCGCCAGGCCGACGTGCTCACGCAGCTGCTGCAGGGCAAGCCGAACAAGGAGATCGCGCGCCGCCTGGGGCTGTCGGTCGAGACGGTCAAGGATCACGTGCAGGCCGTGCTGCGCGCGCTCGGCGTGAGCTCGCGCACCCAGGCCGTGCTGGCGGTCAGCCAGATGACGCAGCAGCGGATGGAACGCCGCGCCGTCCCTCGCTAGAGACGACTTCGACGCGACGCGCTGATCCGCACGCAAGCATGCGCGTCGCGATCATCTCCGTCTTCGTCGACTACCACCGCCGCGGCGCCCACCACCGCGGCGTGCTGCAGCCGCAGATCGGCCCGCTGATCGCGGCGCTGCTGCCCGACGCGGCCGACGTCGACATCGTCAACGACACCTGGACCGACCCCGACTGGTCGCGCGACTACGACCTGGTGTTCCTGTCCTGCATGCACGCGGACTTCGACCGCGCGCGCCAGATCGCGCACTACTGGCGGCGGCGCGGCGCCCAGGTGGTGCTGGGCGGCTCGCTGGCGACCATGCTGCCGCAGGTCTGCGCGCCCTGGTTCGACGCCGTGGTCGTGGGCGACCCCGAGGACACGGTGCCGCGCGTCTACGCGGACGCCGCGCGCCGGCAACTGCAGCGCCTGTACCGCTCCGGCGGCGACGCCGCGGCGCGCGCGCCCACGCCGCTGGCGCATCGCGTGGCCCACCAGCAGATCTTCCCGCTGGCGCTCGAGGTCACGCGCGGCTGCCCCTACACCTGCGATTTCTGCGTGCTCACCGGCATGGGCACGCGCTTCGACACGCGTCCGACCGCGCGCGTCGAGCACGACCTCGTCACGCTGCGCGCGGCGCTGAAGGGCCGCATCACGGTGCCGCTGAAGGACAAGCGCCGGCGCATGGCGATGTTCTACGACAACAACATCGCCGGCAACCTCGCGGTCCTGCGCGAGCTGTGCGACCTGATGGAGCGCCTGGGCCTGGAGTGGGCCAGCTCGGTCACCTTCAACGTGCTGACCAACAAGGCGCTGCTGCAACGCATGTTCGACAGCGGCTGCCGCGCGCTGTACGTGGGCCTGGAGACCTTCAACCCGGCCGCGCTCGACGACTTCAACAAGCCGCAGAACCGGCCGGCGCTGATCCGGCGCGCCCTGGCCGACGCGCGCGACGTCGGCATCCTCGTGACGGCGGGCCTGATCCTGAGCCCGCAGCACGACGACCTCGCCTACATCCGCTCGCTGCCCGCGCGGCTGCGCGAGAGCGGGCTGCACGTGCCCACCTTCCTCGCGTTCGAGACGCCGTTCCCCGGCACGCCGTACTTCAACCGGCTGGCGGCGCAGAACGCCCGGCGCCTGGCCGCCGGCGAGCGCGCGCTGTTCCTGCCGGGCGCGCTGCTGCGCGACTTCACCTCGTACACGCTGGTCGTCGAGCCCACGCACGCGAGCGCCGAGGACTACGTCGGCGCGTACAAGGCCGCGGTCGACGCGATCTACGCCCCGCGCCGCCGCCTGGCCAAGCTGGCGCACGACCTGCCGGCGTTCCTGCGCCGCGGCGCGTGGACGAGCGCGGCGCTGGACCTGGGCGACATGCTCTGCGCCGGCCTGCCGCGCGCGCCCGGCCGCACCTACCTCGCCGGCACCGACCTCGCGCCGCCCGAGCGCGTGCCGCTGACGGCGGCCGACTTCGCCGACGAGGCCGAGGCGGCGAGCCTGCTGCGGCCCACCGCCGTCACCGACGAGGCGGGCCGCCTGTTGCCACAATGGGCGCCCCCGGACGGGTCGCCGCGGCCCGTCCTTCCTCCCCGCCAGAAGAAGTCGGTCCTCGTCCCATGAAGCGTGAAGATGCTGCCCCGTCGTCCGTCCTGACGCTGTCGCCCGACGACCGGCCGTCGGGTTTCGGGAGCGTCGACCCGTTGCCGAAGCTCGCGGACGACGACGCCGGACTGGTCGTCGGCGAGGCCGATCCGCTGATCGACCAGGTCGACAACCTGCATGCGTTCGCGCGCACCGGGCTGGTGGGCAACACGGTCGGCGCGGTGGTGGTCGTCGCGCTGTACGCGCACGTCGTGCCGACGCTGACGATGATCGCCTGGGCCCTGCTGTTCGGCGCCGCGCTGGCGCTGCGCGCGGTGCTGACCGTGACCTACCAGCGGCGCTGGCGCGGCTCGCCGGCGCTGCTGCGCAGCTGGCGCAACCGCTACCTCACGGGCGTGCTGACCACCGGCGCGATGTGGGGCGTCTCGGTGTGGCTGTTCTACCCGTACGGCGGCAACCTGGAGCGCATCGCGCTGCTGCTGACGGTCTACAGCTTCTGCATCTCCGCGGTGCCGGCGCTGGCCACGCAGTTCCGCGCGTTCGTCGCCTTCGTCGCACTCACCTTCGTGCCGATGATCCTGCGCATCGCGCTGCTGCCCGGGCACGACGGCTGGACGCTGGCGGCCATCCTGTTCCTGATCTTCGGCATCACGGTGATGCTGGGCCGCAGCTACCAGCGCACGTTCGCGCGCGTGGTGGCGCTCAAGCAGCGCGGGCTGCAGCTGCTGGCGCAACTGCAGGTGGAGAAGGTCGCCGCCGACCAGGCGCGCCGCGAGGCCGAGACCGCCAACCGCGCCAAGACCCAGTTCTTCGCCGCCGCCAGCCACGACCTGCGCCAGCCGCTGCACGCGCTGGGCCTGTTCGCCGAGGCGTTGCGCCACCGCGTGGGCACGGACGCCGAGGTCGCGCACCTGGTCAACAGCATCAACAGCTCGGTCGACGCGCTCGAGGGCCTGTTCTCCGAGCTGCTGGACATCACCAAGATCGACACCGGCGGCGTCGAGGCGCGGCCGGAGCACTTCGGCGTCGAGGCGATGTTCGCGCGCCTGAAGCTGCACTACGAGCCGACCGCGTTCGAGAAGGGCCTGGCGCTGCGCTTCCACGGCGGCAGGCATTACGGCTACGCCGACCCGACGCTGCTCGATCGCGTCGTGCGCAACCTGCTGTCGAACGCGATCCGCTACACGAACGACGGCGGCATCGTGGTGGCGGCGCGCCAGCGCGGCGACAAGCTGCGCTTCGAGGTCTGGGATACGGGCCTGGGCATCCGGCCGCACGAGCAGGAACGCATCTTCGAGGAGTTCTACCAGGTCTCCACCGACGCGCCGCCGCTCGACCCGACCCAGCGCAAGGGCCTGGGCCTGGGCCTGGCCATCGTGCGCCGGCTCGCGCGCGTGCTCGACGCGCCGCTGCGCCTGCGCTCGGTGCCGGGGCGCGGCACGATGTTCTCGATCGAGGTGCCGCTGGGCCGGCGTCCCAGGCCGACCGAGCCAGCGGCGCCGCGCGGCGCCGCGCTCGGGCTGACGCTGGACCGCCGCCTGATCGTCATCGTCGAGGACGATCCCGCCGTGCTGGGCGGCCTGCAGGTGCTGCTCAAGAGCTGGGGCGCCGACGTCGTCGCGTTCGACTCGTTCACGGCCGCCGCCGAATGGGCCGAGGCCGCCGCCGCGCGCCAGCTGATGAAGCCCGACCTGCTGATCACCGACTTCCGCCTCGAGAGCGGGCACACCGGCATCGAGGTGATCGCCACGATGCGCGGCGCGTTCGGCAAGGGCCTGCCGGCGGTCATCGTCACGGGCAGCCTGATGTCCAACCAGGAAGGCGAGGCGCAGGCGAACGACTTCCACCTGCTGCTCAAGCCCGTCGTCCCGACCAAGCTGC
>DASQCX010000380.1:0-2078 GCA_035634455.1 Burkholderiaceae bacterium | reverse complement strand
CCTTCCTGACCGTCGACGAAGACGCGAATCGCCATGATGGTGAAAACCGTAGCGGATCGACAGCATAAATCAGACACGCCTCTCGCGTGTGCGCGGTCATTGCGCTGACAATGGAGGTCGATGGCGACGAAGAAACCGAAGGGCCTCGGCATGGGCCTGGAAGCGCTGCTCGGGCCGCGCGTCGTCGAAACCGTCACCGTCGCTTTGCCTTCGCACGGCAGTGAACCCGGCACCCTCGCGATCGACCGGCTCGAGACCGGCCGCTACCAGCCACGCACGCGGATGGACGAGGGCGCGCTCTTTGAGCTCGCCGAGAGCATCAAGGCACAGGGCGTGATGCAGCCGGTCCTCGTTCGCCCGCTCTCCGACGATGGCGGCGTCGCCGGCCGCCGCTACGAGATCATCGCCGGCGAGCGCCGCTTCCGCGCAGCGAAGCTGGCCGGGCTCGACGAGGTGCCGGTGCTCGTGCGCGAGGTGCCCGACGAATCGGCCGCCGTGATGGCGCTGATCGAGAACATCCAGCGCGAGGACCTCAACCCGCTGGAAGAGGCCCAGGGCCTGAAGCGCCTGGTCGACGAGTTCGGCATGACGCACGAGCAGGCCGCGCAGTCGGTCGGACGCTCGCGCAGCGCGGCCAGCAACCTGCTGCGCCTGCTGCAGCTGGCCGCGCCGGTGCAGCAGATGCTGATGGCGGGCGACCTCGACATGGGCCACGCCCGCGCGCTGCTCACGCTGGAGCCGGCGCAGCAGATCCTCAGCGCGACGGAAATCGTCGCCAAGAAGATGTCGGTGCGCGACGCCGAGAAGCTCGTCGCGCGCAGCCAGCAGGCCAACGGCCGCCAGGCGCCGCTGCTGCGCGTGAAGAAGGAAAAGCGCGGCGACATCGCGCGCCTGGAGGAGCAGCTGGCCGACAAGCTGGCCGCGGTCGTCGAGATCCGCATGCTCAAGAAGACGCGCCACGGCGAGTCGGGCGAGATCGCGATCTCGTTCGGCTCGAACGACGAGCTGGGCGGCCTGCTGGAGCGGCTGGGGCTGCGCGAGGACGAGTGAGCGCGGCCGGGCCGCGCACGCGCTCGCCGATCCGCCCGGCTGCTCAGGGCAGGTTGCTGGTCACGCGCACCAGCGACGACGCGCTGCCCGGCGTGAACTGCCACGCGTCGCGCGTCTCGGTCTCGTCGGCGGCGAAGCCGCCCACCGTGGACAGCAGCGTCTGGCCGGACAGCGACACCGGCACGCCGGCGACGGCGTCGCCGCGCACGATCGCCGCGCTCGCGGCCAGCGTGCCTGCCGTGCCGGCCGCGCCCGCCAGGGTGTACTGCGTCAGCGCCCCCGGCGCGCAGAAGCCGCTGGCGCCGGCCACGCAGGACAGCAGGCCCACGGGCGCGGCCGGCTGGTCGGCGCGGCCGCTCGCGGCGCGCACCACGCCCACGAACTGCGCGCCGAGCGTCGTCCGGGTCCGGTTGTCGCCGCTGGCCAGCACGAAGGCCTGGCCCTGCTCGGGCGTGCCCGCCAGCACGAGCCCGGCGTCGCCCGCGGCCAGCAGCTGCAGGCTGGACGACGGCGGCTCGACGAGCGTCAGCGTGCCGTCGGCCTTGGCCAGCGTCTCCAGCTGGTACTGCACCTGCGCGCTGGCGAGCCCGATGCCCTCGAGCGCCACGACGTAGCCGCCCGCGTCCAGCAGCGAGGTGGGCAGCGTGCCGAACGTCCCCACGGTGCGGACGCTGCCGTTGCTCAGCGCGAGCAGGGTCGCGCCGTCGTTGACGTAGACCGACTGCGCGTCCGCCACGGCCGACACGAACACGGAGCCGGTGAAGTCGTGCAGCCCGGCCGCGTCGACGCCGACGGTGCCCGCGCTCCAGCGCAGCGCGCGCAGCTGGCCGCCGATGTCCAGGTAGGCCAGCCCGGCCTGGCCCGGATCGACGCCGATCCAGCCGTCGGCGGCGACCATGCCCGCGACTTCCGGCACGGCGATCGGCGCGAACGTCGCGGCGTCGGCGACCTCGTAGGTGGCGTCGACGGGATGGATGCCGTCGTCGCCCAGCGAGGCGAAGAAATACTGCGGCAGGCCGGTGGCGGCG
>DASQCX010000379.1:0-3837 GCA_035634455.1 Burkholderiaceae bacterium | reverse complement strand
CGACGCGGAAGCCGGCGCCGGGTCGGGTGCGGATCTGCAGGCGGGCGCGGCCCTCGTAGTCGAGCGCGAAGCGGCGGCGCAGGGCGGTCAGGCCGATGCCCGAGCGCGCGGGTGCCGGGTCGTCGAGGCGTTCGGGCTCGCAGCCGGCGCCGTCGTCCTCGACGCTCAGCTCCAGGCCCTGGTCCAGCGGGTTGCGCGCGCTGCGGATGCCCACGCGGCCGCCGTCCACGCGCGGCGCGATGCCGTGCTGGATGGCGTTCTCCACCAGCGGCTGCAGGCTCAGCGGCGGGATCTCGTCGGCCAGCGTGTCGGGGTCGACCTCCCAGTCGACGCGCAGGCGCTTGCCCAGGCGCAGGCTCTCGAGGGCCAGGTAGTCGCGCACGAACTCGATCTCGTCGCCCAGCGGCACGCGGTCGTCGGCGCTGCGCTTGGTGTCGAGCACGTAGCGCAGCATGCCCGAGAAGCGCATCAGCGCGGCCTCGGCGGCCTGGGCGTCCTTGCGCGTCAGGGCGATCAGCGAGTTCAGCGTGTTGAACAGGAAGTGCGGGTTGAGCTTGCCGCTGATCACCGCCAGCTCCGCCCGCGCGAGCGCCGATTCGGCGTGCGCGGCGGCCAGCGAGGCGGCGCGCGCCCGGCGCGCCTGCAGCCAGGCGGTGAAGGCGGTGGCGATCGCCGCGTACGCGATCACGCCCCAGATCGCCCGCCACAGCAGCGTCTGCTCCAGGTTCACGTTGGCGAAGACATGGCCGTACAGCAGCGTCGAGACCGCGTAGTCGCAGGCCTGCCACGCCGCGCCGAACACCAGCGCGCCGACGGCGTGCAGCGCGATCTCGCGCGCGGCGACGCCCTGGCCGCCCTGCATGCGCAGCACCCACGGGAACACGCCCACGCCCAGCAGCATCGGCGGCCACAGCGCGAGCGTGGCCTGGTAGATGGCCTGCCACAGCTGCCACAGCCCGCGCTGGAACTCGGCGCCGGCCAGCACGTACAGCAGCCAGGCGACAGCGCAGGCGCTGGCGTAGGCGATCCACAGCGCGCGGCGGCTGCCGGCGTCTGCGGTGTTGGAGGCGATGGTCTCGGACATGGCGCCATGTTACGTATCCCGGCGCACGACGCCGTGGCCGCGGGACGGATCGCCGGAATCGGTGACCGGAATGCGGCTGGCCGCGCCGGGGTGTCCGGGACGCGTCCGACGGGCGTCCCCGCCAGGGGGAACGGTTTTCCAGATCAACCCCAGCGCCCGACCCGATTTGGCATGCGATTCCGGAACCGATCGTTCGAACAGCATGGAATTACATGAGAACGCCGATACGATGCTTGTCCATGCCATCCCGGTCAGCCACCCGGAACCACGACGCCATGGAAATCTATCTGGACTGCAACGCCACCACCCCGGTGCTCCCCCAGGCACGCCAGGCGGCGCTGGCGGCGATGGCCGAGGACTTCGGCAATCCCAGCAGCGTCCACAGCACCGGGCTGCGCGCCCGCTCGCTGATCGACGACGTCCGCGCCCGCGCGCGCCGCGTGCTGGGCGCGCCCGACGGCCGGCTGCTGTTCACCAGCGGGGCGACCGAAGGGATCCAGACGGCGGTGCTGTCGGCCCTGGTGGCCCTGCGCGAGCGGCGCGAGCGCGGCGAGACCATCCCCGGGCTGCTGCTGTTCGGCGCCACCGACCACAAGGCCGTCCCCGAATCGCTGCGCCACTGGAACGCGCTGCTCGAGCTCGGCCTTGAGGTGCAAGCGATCCCGGTGGGCGGCGACGGCCGCCACGACCTCGCGTGGCTGCGCGAGCGCGCGCCGCGTGCGGGACTGGTGTGCACGATGGCCGCCAACAACGAGACGGGCGTCGTCAGCGACCTCGACGGCATCGCCGACGCGCTGGCCGGCAGCCCGGCGCTGTGGCTGGTCGACGGCGTGCAGGCGCTCGGCAAGCTGGCGCTGCGGCTGGCGGAGCGCCGCATCGACTACGCGCCCTTCTCCGGCCACAAGCTGTACGCGCCCAAGGGCATCGGCCTGCTGTACGTGCGCGAAGGCGCGCCGTTCACGCCGCTGATGGCCGGCGGCGGCCAGGAGGCGGCGCAGCGCTCGGGCACCGAGAACATGGCCGGCGTCGCCGCCCTCGGCGCCATCCTCGCGGCGCTGGAGGACGGCGGCACGTTCCGCGACGCCGCCACGCTGGCCGGCTTCCGCGACCGCCTCGCCCAGGCACTGCGGGAGGCGTTCCCGACGCTGGTCTTCAACGCCCCGCCCGCGCTGTGCCTGCCCACCACGCTGAACTTCTCGGTGCCGGGTCTGCCGTCCAAGCTGCTGCTGGACCTGTTCGACGCCGCCGACGTGCGCGTCAGCGGCGGCTCGGCCTGCAGCGCGTCGCGGGCGCAGCCCAGCTACGTGCTGCAGGCGATGGGGCTGCCGGACTGGCAGACGGCGTCTGCGGTGCGGCTGTCGTTCGGGCCCGCGGCCGACGCGGCCTTCGTCGCCGCCGCTTGCGAGCGCATCCGCGCCTGCGGCCGTTCGCTGCGCGACAGCTGCCTGCTGCCCAGCGTGCCCAGGACGCTGCCGCCCGAAGGCCTGACCCGCTTCATCGTCGACGGCGCCTGCTGCTACCTGCTGGCCGACGCCGCCAGCCGCCGCTGCGTCGTCGTCGACCCGCTGCCCGAACTGACCGACCGCGTCGCCGCGCTGCTGCGCTGCCAGCGCTACACCGTCGCCGCGGTGCTCGACACCCACAGCCACGGCGACCACGCCTCCTCGGCCGCCGACCTGCGCGCGGCGCTGCCGGACCTGATGGACGACGCCCGCCCGCTGGACCCGCTCGGCTGGCCGTGCGACGCGCGCGAACTGCGACTCGGCGCGCAGACGCTGACCCGTCTCGCCCTCCCCGGCCACACCGCCGATTCGACCGCCTACCTGCTGCACGACGCCCAGGGCCTGCGCCTGGCCTTCGTCGGCGACACGGTGATGCCGGGCGCGCTCGGGCGCAGCGACTTCGACCAGAGCGCCCCGCTCGCCTTCGGCGCGTCGCTGCTCAAGCTGGCCCAGGTCGTCGGCCCGACGACGCTGCTGCTGCCCGGCCACGATTACGACGACCGCTTCGCGTGCACGCTGGCCACCGAGCGCCGCGCCCAGCCGCTGCTGGCGCGCGTGCTGGGCGGCGGGCTGGACGCCGCCGGCTTCGCGGCCGCGAAGGCCGAGCTGGAGCGCGGCCTGGGCCAGAGCGACTACCAGACGCTGGCCTGCGGCGCGCGCGTCGACGCGCCCGACGCGGCCGTCGACGTCGAGCTCGGCCTCGAGCCCCTGCGGGCGCTCGTCGAACGGCAGCCCGAACTGCTGCTGGTCGACGTCCGTGAGGCCTACGAGCAGCGCCTGGGCCATGCGCCGGACCTGGCGGCGCCGGGCGTGCGCCACCAGGCGATCGCGCTGTCGCAGCTGCTGCTGGCGCTGCCCGACTGGCTGGCGCTGCCCGCGACCACGCCCGTCGTCTTCTTCTGCCGCAGCGGCAATCGCAGCGCGCAGGCCGCGCGCGCGCTGCGGCGCCTGGGGCACGAGCAGGCCTGGAGCCTGGCGGGCGGGCTGGCGTTGTGGCGTCCGCAGGCCGGCGACGCGCTCGCGCCGCTGGCGTACCAGGACGTCCCGGCCCTCGCCTGACGCGATCCCATCCGTTTCTTCCCGCGACGCCGGCCTTGCGCCGGCGTCGTCGTTTCCGGCGCCTGATCGCGGCGCGCTCGCACCCGGCCGCCGGATCGGCGGTGGCGCGGCCGTCCGCGTTGCGTTGTTCGACAAGACCCTTTTATCTCATCAAATCTTAATGCGAACGCTTCTCATCCGCGTTATTATCTG
>DASQCX010000378.1:0-2995 GCA_035634455.1 Burkholderiaceae bacterium | reverse complement strand
GCAGGTCGAGGTCGCGCCCGCGCGGGGCGCCGCAGCCGACGAAGACGGCGTCGTAGCCCTGCCCCAGCAGCGCCGCCATCGAATCGATGCGGCGGCCCGACTCGAAGCGCACGCCCAGGTCCAGGATGTAGCCCGTCTCCTCGTCGATGACCGATTCGGGCAGCCGGAAGTGCGGGATCTGCGAGCGGATGAAGCCGCCCGCCTTGGCCTCGCCGTCGAACACGGTGACGTCGTAGCCCCAGGGCGCGAGATCGCGCGCCACCGTCAGCGATGCCGGCCCCGCGCCGACGCAGGCGATGCGCTTGCCGTTCGGCGGCGCCACCGACGGCATGCGGGCGCGCACGTCGCCCTTGTGGTCGGCCGCGACGCGCTTGAGGCGGCAGATCGCCACCGGCTCGGGCTTGGCGCGGTTGCTCTCCTCGACGCGGCCGCGGCGGCAGGCCGGCTCGCAGGGGCGGTCGCAGGTGCGCCCGAGGATGCCCGGGAAGACGTTGGACACCCAGTTGACCATGTAGGCGTCGCCGTAGCGCCCCTGACCGATCAGCCGGATGTACTCGGGCACCGGCGTGTGCGCCGGGCACGCCCACTGGCAGTCGACCACCTTGTGGAAATAGTCGGGCGAGGCACTGTTGGCGAATTGCACTTTGCAGTCTCCCTTCGCACGGGCGCGACGCGGGGGCGCGCCGGTCAGGCTCCCGCTAGTCTAGGCCGATCGCGCCGGCCCTGCTGCGAGGTCAAACCTTGACGCGGCGCACGCCCGGCGTCGGCGCGACGGCGTATAAAGGAGGCATCCGCTGTCCAGGAGCCCGCGATGAAAGCCAAGACCACCCCCACGGCCGCCGAACTCGCCCAGCTGGACGCCTACCACGCCCAGGTGCGCTCGTACCTCGACCGCCTGGCCGCGCTGGCCACCCGGGTCGAGAACGAGCAGCTCGGCGCGGAGACCAGCGCCGAGGCCGCCGTCATCGAGGCCTTCTTCTCGGGCTCGATGCGCGAGCACCACCGCGTCGAGGAGACCGGCGTGTTCCCGGTGCTGCTGGCCGGCAGCGACGCCGAGCTGGTCGACGTCGTGCGCACGCTCCAGCAGGACCACGGCTGGATGGAGCAGAACTGGCTCGAGCTCGCGCCGCAGCTGCGCGCCATCGCCCAGGGCAACGCCTGGGTCGATCCGGCCGAGTTCATGCATGGCGCCGAGGTCTTCCTCGAACTGAGCTACGGCCACTCCGCGCTCGAGGAGGCGGTGGTCTACCCGCACGCCCGGGCGCCGCAGGAAGACGCCGCCGCGCGACAGGTGGCCGGCACGGCGACCTGACGGCGCGGCGTCAGCGCCCGAACATCCCGCGCAGCTCGTCGACGTCCACCTGCAGCTTGACGAAGGCCTCGGTGCCGCGCGCGATGTTCTGCGCGCCGACGCCGCTGTGCGAACGCGTCGCGCCCACGTACAGCACGGTGCCCATCGAGCGGCGGAACGCGTAGGTCAGCGAGGTCGTCAGGCCCGATTCGCGGTCGGCCGCGACGCCGGCCTCGGCCTTGCGGTCGACGGTCGAGCGCTGCACGATCAGGCGCAGGTTCTGGCGCGCGTCGATGTGCCACACGCCCAGCAGCTGCGACGCCGTCTCGCGGTAGGCCAGCAGCGACCCGTTCTTCAGCCATGCGGCCCAGAGGCTGGGCTCGATCTCGATCGCCGCGAACGGGCGCGTCGACAGCATCAGGTTGACCTGCCCGCCCGGGCGCACGACGCCGGCCGTGAAGTCGGCCATCTTGCCGAGCGCCACGGTGGCGTCGAACAGCGGAATGGACTGCGCCAGCGTCGACGTGTACTCGCCCTTCCAGT
Source organism: Burkholderiaceae bacterium (assembly GCA_035634455.1). Taxonomy (GTDB): domain Bacteria; phylum Pseudomonadota; class Gammaproteobacteria; order Burkholderiales; family Burkholderiaceae_C; genus Scleromatobacter. The sequence continues at coordinate 1,161 of DASQCX010000378.1, read as the reverse complement.
AGTGCTCGGCCAGCAGCTGGCCGCCGGACGAGGCGCGCAGCTTGGACAGCCCGTGCCACGAGAGCCAGACCTGCGTGTTGCGCGGCAGGCTCATCCACACGTCGGGCGCCAGCGATTCCTGGATCACGTCGCCGTCGATGCGGTCGCGCACCAGCGAGCCGCGCAGGTTCAGCCACATCTCGTTGATGGGCGCGAGGTCGCGGAACACCATCGACGGGTGCACCTCGATGTCGCGGATGCCCACCTGGTTGACGAAGCCGGTGTCGTGGCGGAACTGCGGGCTGATGTCGAGGTCGGAGATCTCCAGCTGGGTGCGGTCGGTGTAGCGCATCGCCTTGAGGAACACCGAGTCGCCGGTGGCCGTGCGGCCCTTGGCGAGCGTGACGTCGCCGGTGGCGGCGTCCGTGAACGGCTGCGCCGTCGTCTGCGAGCGCAGCCACTGGCCCTTGACGCGCCACGCGTCGTTCAGCTGCCAGTTGACGTCGGGCCCCGCGACGGTGTTGTCGCCGCGCTCGCCCTCGTAGCGGCGCGCGGCCAGGATGCCGCCCACCTCGAAGCGCCCGTCGTCGTTGACGTCGAACAGCCCACGCGCCGACAGCGACCTCGAGCCCGGCTGCAGGGCTGTGTTGGTGCCGTAGCCGTAGGGCAGCAGCGTCTGGCCGCCGCCCTTGTCGTCGATGACGAAGGCCGTGCCGGCCAGCGCCGCGCCGCGCCAGGTCGAGCGCACGCCCCAGCGCGGCGCGGTGAAGCTGCGCGTGTACAGCGCCTCGGTGGGCGAGTGCAGCAGGTCGCTGGACTCGAAGAAGAACGGCCGCTTCTCCGGCAGGTACAGCGCGAAGTCGGTGTTGCCGCTGAGCTGGGGCACGTCGAGCGCCACCTGCGAGAAGTCGGGCTTGAGCGTGCCGTCGATCACCAGCTCGGGCGATGCGCGCCACTTCACGTCCAGGCTGCCCTGCACGCCGCCGGCCGTGTGCCTGGCCTGGCCCGGCTCGGTGTCAGTGGTGCGGCGCGCCGTGATGCTGGGGCGCAGCGTGAGGAAGTTCTTCTGCTGCGGCAGCTCGATGCCCTCGAGCGGCTGCATCGCCGAGATGAAGGCCGGCGCGTCGGTCGGCACGACCACCGACGTCCACATGTAGGCCTGGTCGCGCGGCATGCGACGCG
>DASQCX010000377.1:0-4457 GCA_035634455.1 Burkholderiaceae bacterium | reverse complement strand
CTCGGCCATGCCGCCGGCGACGAGCTGCTGATGGAGGTGGCCTTCCGCCTGCGCGGCTGCGTGCGCCACTGCGAGCAGTTGTTCGAGGGCGTGATCGAGACGGCGGGCTCGCGCTCGCATCGCACGCTGGAGGCCGTGGGCCGCCTGGGCGGCGACGAGTTCGTGGCGCTGCTGCCCGAGGTCGCCGACGAGGCCGACGCGCAGCGCGTGGCCACCCGCATCCTGGAGGCGCTGCGCGAGCCGGTGGTGGTCGCGGGCCAGGACTGCTTCGCCACCGCCTCGGTGGGCATCGCGCTGTTCCCGCGCGACGGCAACACCGTGGCCGACCTGCTGCGCAACTCGGACGTCGCGATGTACGCCGTCAAGAGCCAGGGCCGCAACGACGCGCTGGTCTACACGCCGCGCCTGGCCGGCCGCGGCCGCGAGAAGCTGGCGCTCGAGAGCGCGCTGCACAAGGCCATCGAGCGCGACGAGCTGGTGCTGTACTACCAGCCCAAGGTCGACGTCGCCAACGGCCGCATGGTGGGTGTCGAGGCGCTGATGCGCTGGCGCCGCGGCGACCTGCTGATCCAGCCGGCCGACTTCATCCCGGTGGCCGAGGAGACCGGCCTGATCGTGCCGATGAGCGAATGGGCGCTGCGCCAGGCCGCGCGCCAGGCGCGGATCTGGGCCGACGCATTCGGCTTTGCCGACTCCATCGCCGTCAACATGCCCAACCGCATGTTCGAGCGCACCGACCTGATCGAGCAGATCTCGTCGGCCGTGCGCGAGGAGGGCATCCCGCACAACATGATCCAGCTCGAGATCACCGAGACGGGCCTGATGAAGGACCTGCAGCGCGTGATCCCGTCGCTGCACCGGCTCACCGAGATCGGCGTGCAGATCGCCGTCGACGACTTCGGCACCGGCTATTCGTCGCTGGCCTACCTGACCTCGCTGCCGATCGCCGAGGTCAAGATCGACCGCAGCTTCGTGCGCGACCTGGGCGTGCTGCCGCAGAGCCTGGCGGTCGTCACGGCGATCATCGCGCTGGCGAAGTCGCTGGACCTCAAGGTGGTGGCCGAAGGTGTCGAAAACCAGCGGCAGCAGGACGTCCTGTACGGGGAAGGCTGCTCGCTGATGCAGGGCTTCCTGTTCAGCAAGCCGATGCCGCCGGAGGACATCCAGGCCTGGATGGAGGGCATGGCGCTGCCGCGCAAGGCGGCGCCGGCGTCCTCCGTCGCCAAGCTGCGGGCCGCTGGCGGCGTGGTCGTCGACGTGGGCCGGCGCTCGTAGCCATCGAGCGGTTCGCTTGCGGACCGCGAACCGTCATCGCTCATGTCCAAACCGTCCGCCGCAGAGACCGCCAAGGCCGCGTTGCGCCGCCTGGCGCTGTCCAAGCTGGAACCCACGCCCGAGAACTACGCCCGCGCCTGGGCCGAGGAGGGCGGCGCCGCGCCCGCCCCGGCGCCCGCGCCCGCCGCGGCGGCGGCCGTGGACAGCCCGAAGGCGCGCGGCGTGCACGACCGCATCGCGGCGCGCCTGTTCGAGGACGGCACCCAGCGCGAGGAGTTCGCGCAGGCCATGCAACGCGCCGACTGGGACGCCGCGCGCGGCTTGGTCGAACGCGCGACCGAGGCGCAGCTCGCGCTGTCCCAGGGCTGGGCGCTGACCATCGAGAAGCTCGCCCGCGGGCTCGAACGCGGCGGCCGCCAGTGGACGGCGGCGCGCAAGAAGGACAGCCTGCAGCGCGTGCTGGAGGCCAACCGCAGCGACATCGCGCGGCTGCACCAGCGCATGAAGCAGCTGGTGGCGTCGTGGGACGGCGACGTCGCCGACGACGCCGTCGCGGTCGATGCCGGCGCCGAGACGCTGGACCTCGGCACCGGCCCGATCTCGCAAGGCGGCGGTATCGAGCCGCAGGGCGGCATCGGCCATCCGCCGGCCGAGCGCGTGCAGGACCACGGCGACTGGCCGTCTGTGCTCGCGCAGTACGACGCCACGCTGCACGCCGCGCTGCCGGCCGACGACGCCCGCGCCGCGGCGCTGTCGCACGAGCTGCGCGACCTGCAGGCCGAGCTCGCCCGCGAGGGCGCCACCGCGCGCCTGCGCGCGCAGGCCGATGCGCTGTGCGAGCGCGCGCGGCGCCTGCTGGCGCATCGCCACCACCTGGTCGACGAGCTGCATCGCCTGACGCTGGAGATGAGCGCCGGCCTGGCCGAGGTGGCCGAGGAGGGCAGCTGGGTCAAGGGCCAGACCGAGAGCCTGAAGCTGAGCCTGGGCGACGCGCCCAGCGTGCGCTCGGTGCGCGCGGCCAGCGAGATGCTGGCGCAGGCGCGCGGCCGCCAGCAGCGCGTGCGCGCCGAGCGCGACAGCGCGCGCGTGGCGCTGAAGGACGCGATCTCGCAGATGCTCACCGAGCTCGACGCGCTGGGCAGCCACACCGGGCGCTTCTCCGACAGCGTCGCGCGCTACGTCGACACGATCGCGCACGCCGACTCGCTGGAGAGCCTGGCCAGCGTCGTGCGCCAGATGATGGACGAAGGCCGCGCGGTGCACGGCCTGGTCAGCGCGACGCAGGAACGCCTGAACGCGGGCCGCCAGCGCGCCGCCGAGCTCGAGGCGCAGGTGCGCTCGCTGGAGTCGGAGCTGCGCCGGCTGTCCGACGAGGTGTCGACCGACGTGCTCACCGAGGTCGCCAACCGGCGCGGCCTGATGCAGGCCTTCGGCGTCGAGACCGCGCGCCTGGAGCGCCAGGGCGGCGAGCTGGCGATCGGCCTGCTCGACATCGACAACTTCAAGAAGCTCAACGACACGCTGGGCCACTCGGCGGGCGACGTCGCGCTGAAGTCGCTCGCGGGCCACGTGCAGAAGCAGCTGCGCGCGGTCGACATCGTGGCGCGCTTCGGCGGCGAGGAGTTCGTCGTGCTGCTGCCGGGCGTGGCCGTCGACGAGGCCCAGGCCACGCTGACGCGGCTGCAGCGCACGCTGTCGGCCAGCCTGTTCATGCACGACGGCCGCGAGGTGTTCGTCACCTTCTCGGCCGGCGTCACGCGCTACCGCCCCGGCGAGGCGCTGGAGGCCGCGCTGGAGCGCGCCGACGAGGCGCTGTACGAGGCCAAGCGCACCGGCAAGAATCGGACTTGCATCGGCTGAACGGGGGCGCGCGGCGTCGGGTGGGCGCGCCGCAGGCCAGGCCCTCGAACGTCCAGCCGGTGACGACGCCATCGCGCAGCTGGAAGCGCGTCGTGCAGCGCATCGGCACCGTGGGGGCCATGATTGGCATGCTGACGATGGGGGCGCCGGTGGTCGGCGCCGAGTAGGTGGCCATCGGCTGCGGGGTGCGGATGTCGTCGCTGGTGACGTACGTGAGCGTCTCCGTGCCGTCGGCGTCCTTCGCGAGCAGGGGCTTGCCCCAGGCCGCGAGCAGCTCGGCGCGGGTCGCGCCCTTCCAGCGCTGCAGCGACTGTTCATGGCGGGCGTCCATCGCGGCGCGCGAGGCGCAACCGGCGAGCATGGAGACGGCGATGGCCGCGACGAGCGCCTGCAGGGCGGTCGACGGGCGATAGCGAAGGGAAGGATGGCGCATGCCTGCATTGGACACCACGGAGCGCGGATTGCTCCGGCGCGCTATCGTCCCGTACGAGGACCGCCCGATGACGATGAACGACGCCGACCTGCACGCCCTGTCCGACGCCATCCGCGCGATCGAGCGGCCCGGCGTCGGCGCGCGCCTGGCCAACCTGGTGGGCTCACCGATCGAGCGGCTGGTGGGGCTGCTGCCCGAGCGCGCGTCGGCGCTGATCTCGGCGGCGGCGCGCAAGGCGATCCACGGCGCGCTGAACCTGTCGCTGCGCACGCTGGCCACCAACGGCCCGCTCGCGCACGGCGCGCCGCCGCCGGCGTCCAACGGCTGGCACAAGGTCGCGAGCGCGGCCAGCGGCGCGGTGGGCGGCGCGTTCGGGTTGGCGGCGCTGGCCGTCGAGCTGCCGGTGTCGACCACGATCATGATGCGCTCGATCGCCGACGTCGCGCGCAGCGAGGGCGCTGACCTGGCCGACCGCCAGACCCAGCTCGAGTGCGTGATGGTGCTCGCGCTCGGCGGCAACGCGAGCAGCGACGACGCGGCCGAGGTCGGCTACTTCGCGGTGCGCGAGGCGATGACGCGCGCCGTCTCCAGCGCCGCCGCGCACCTGGCGCGCCACGGGCTCGCGAAGGAGGGCGCGCCGGCGCTGGTGCGGCTGATCACGCTGATCGCCGAGCACTATTCCGTCAACGTCACCGAGAAGGCCGCGGCGCAGATGGTGCCGCTGATCGGCGCGGTGGGCGGCGCGGCCGTCAACACGATCTTCATCGACCACTTCCAGACGGTGGCGCGCGGCCATTTCGCGGTGCGCCGCCTCGAGCGCAAGTACGGCGAGGCGACGGTGCGCGAGAAGTACCGCGAGCTCGCGGCCGCGCTCGCGTGACCCGTCAGC
>DASQCX010000376.1:0-1535 GCA_035634455.1 Burkholderiaceae bacterium | reverse complement strand
CCGCCACGATTGATCATCCAGTTGAAGCGCCCGATGCGTTCGTATACGAGCGCGCGCTGCTCGGGAGCCGCGTCGTCGCCGAACTCGCGCAACGCCGCCTCGGCCAGGGCCGCGGCGCGCGGCGAGATCGAGGACGCGTGGAACGCGTTTGCGGCGCGCATAAGCAGGTCCGCGCGCCTGATGCCCGGATCGGGCAACCGATCGTAGAGCCGCAGCGCGCGTTCGTACTGCGCGGCCGCGTCGGCGAACGCGTGCACGCGTTCCGCCTCCTGTCCCGCCTGCAGAGACGCCGCGAACGCCTTGACTGACATCCCGGCCGCGTCCCAGTGGTGGGCGAGTAGCGCCCAGCGCACGTGCTCGTCGAACCGCTCGGACACCTCGATCGCCTGCGCCGCGGAGAGATGCAGCCGCTCCCGCTCGCCCGGCAGCAGGTCGTCGTAGAGCGCCTCGCGGACCAGCGCGTGCCGGAACCGGCACGCGTCGCCGTCGATCACCAGCACCTGAACGGATAGAGCTTCCCGCAGGGCGGCAGTCACCGGCTGGCCGATGACCTGCTCCAGCAGCATGTCGTCAACGTCGTCGCCGAGCACGGCCGCTACGTGCAGCGCCGCCTGCGCCGGCTCGGACAGCCGCTCGACGCGGGACAGGATCACGTCGGACAGCGTGGCCGGCACGCCGTGGTCGATCCCGCCGGCGGCCATGAGCTCCTCGACGTATAAGGGGTTGCCGTCGCTGCGGGCGAGCAGTTCGTCCACGACCTCGTCGGACGGCGGGTCGTCGCTGATCTCGCCGAGCAGGCTGGCCAACTCGTCGCGGGCGAGTCCGGACAGCGGGATCCGTTCTACGCGCGGGTCGCGCTCGAGGTCGGCGACCACCGGACGCAGCGGGTGGCGGCGGTGCAGGTCATCTGCGCGGTAGGTCAGCAGCAACACAACGGACGCATCACGTAGGTTGCGGCCGAGGAAGGCGACTAGGTCACGCGTGGACGCGTCCGCCCAGTGCAGGTCCTCGAATACCAGCAGCACGGGCTGGCGCCGGCTCAGCCGGGTCAGGAAACCGAGCACGTGCTCGAACAGCGGCCCCGAGCTTTGCGCTGCGCCAGCGTTGCCGCTGCCGAGCAGGGCGCCCATGTCAGCGAGGCCCGGGCCGAGCAGCTCAGCCAGGACATCCTCGCCGAGCTGTATGCGCAGGTCGCGCAGCGCCTCCACGAGTGGCGCGTAGGCGACGGACACCTCGCCCAGCTGGAGGCAGCCACCTAGTGCAGCGATGAATCCGTCGTCGCGCGCCTGCGCGATAACGGTCGTCACCAACCGCGTCTTGCCGATGCCTGCGTCACCGGAGAGCAGCACCACGCGCACTTCGCCGTGGGCCGCCGCCTGGGTCACGGCGTGCAGTCCGGCCAGCTCGTCGGCACGCCCGACCAGCTGGCGGCTGGTCACCCGGCGCGCCACGTCCGCGAGCATAAAAGAAGGCCGCCAGCCTGTCGGTGATTCCGAGTGGCTGGCGGCCGGCGGGGGGCGCAGAGTGTCGCCCGG
>DASQCX010000375.1:0-6411 GCA_035634455.1 Burkholderiaceae bacterium | reverse complement strand
GATCGACCTCGACCACTTCAAGAAGATCAACGACGTCCATGGCCACCAGATGGGCGACCTCGTGCTCGCGGGCTTCGCCGACCTGGTGCGCGACGCCTTCCGCGCGCACGACCTGTGCTGCCGCTACGGCGGCGAGGAGTTCTGCGTGGTGATGGCCGACACCGACGACATCGCCGCGCACGAGCGCGTCGAGGAGCTGCTCGAACGGCTCGGCGAGCGCGTGTTCACCAGCGGCGACAAGGAACTCACGCGCGTGGGCTTCTCGGCCGGCATCGTCACGTTCAAGGCCGATCCGCGCATGGACCTCGACGCGGTGTTCCGCCGCGCCGACGAGGCGCTGTACGCGTCCAAGGGCGCCGGCCGCCGGCGCATCTCGGCGCTCGAGCTGGCCTGAGGGCGCGCGGCGGATCAGATCTGCACGCGCGTCCCGAGCTCGATCACCGCGTTGTTGGGCAGCTTGAAGAACTCGACGATGCTGCCGGCGTTGCGCTGCATCGCCGCGTACAGGCGCTCGCGCCACTGCCACATGCCTTCGCCGGGCGTGGAGACCACCGTCTCGCGGCTGATGAAGTAGCTGGTGCGCATCGGCTCCAGGTCGATGCCGTGCTCGGCGCAGCGCGCCAGCGAGGCCGGGATGTCGGGCAGGTCCATGAAGCCGTAGTTGATGCGCACGCGCCAGAAGCCGTCGGCCAGGCGCTCGACCGCCAGGGCATGCTCGTGCTCGACGTAGGCGCGCTCCTCGAACACCACCGACAGGATCAGGTTCTGCTCGTGCAGCACGCAGTTGTGCTTGAGGTTGTGCATCAGCGCCTGCGGCACGGTGTCGGGGTTGCCCACCATGAAGACGGCCGTGCGCGGCGCGCGCTGCTCGACGTGATGCGCCAGCGACTCGATGAAGGGCAGCAGCTCGGGGTCGTCGCGGCGGATCGACTCCATCAGCAGCTCGCGGCCGCGCTTCCAGGTCGACATCACCGTGAAGATCACCAGGCCCATGACGATGGGGAACCAGCCGCCCTGGAAGAACTTGGTCGAGCACGAGGCCACCAGCAGGGCGTCGAAGCCGAAGAACACGATCGTGCCGCCCCAGGCGACCGCCGGCGGCAGCTGCCACGCGTGGCGCACGACGAAGAACGTGAGACCGGTGGTGATCAGCATCGTCACCGTCACCGCGATGCCGTAGGCCGCGGCCATCGCCGCGGAGCTGCCGAAGCCGATGGTGGCGGCCATCACGGCCACCAGCAGCGTCCAGTTCACCTTGGGCAGGTAGATCTGGCCGGCCTCGTGCTCGGAGGTGAAGACGACCTGCATGCGCGGCAGGAAGCCGAGCTGGATCGCCTGGCGCGTCATCGAGAACGCGCCCGAGATCACCGCCTGCGACGCGATGACGGTGGCCATCGTCGCGAGGATCACGACCGGGATCAGCCAGCCCTGCGGGAACAGGTGGAAGAAGGGGTTGTCCACCGCCTTCGGATCGCGGATGAGCAGCGCGGCCTGGCCCATGTAGTTGAGCGTGAGCGAGGGCAGCACCAGGCCCATCCAGGCGAGCTGGATCGGGCGGCGGCCGAAGTGGCCCATGTCGGCGTACAGCGCCTCGGCGCCGGTCAGCGCCAGCACGATCGCGCCGACGGCGGCGAACACCAGCGGGCCGCGGTGGACCAGGAAGCGGATCGCGTACAGCGGGTTGAACGCCTGCAGCACCGCAGGCGACTGGACGATCTGGTGCAGACCGGTCAGGGCCAGCAGCAGGAACCACAGCACCAGGATCGGGCCGAACAGCTTGCCGACCGCGGCCGTGCCCTTGCGCTGCACGACGAACAGTCCGATCAGCACGCCGATGGCGATGGGCAGCACGAAGCGCTTGAGCCCGGGTTCGATGACCTCCATGCCCTCGACCGCGCTGAGCACCGACATCGCCGGCGTGATCACGCTGTCGCCATAGAACAGGGCCGCGCCGAACAGGCCGAACATCAGCAGCATCGCGGGGCGGCGGGCGCCGCCGCCCGAGGCCTGCGCCGCCAGCGCGGTCAACGCCATGATGCCGCCCTCGCCGCGGTTGTCGGCGCGCAGGATCAGCAGCACGTACTTGAGCGTGACCACCATCATCAGCGCCCAGAAGATCGTCGACGCGGCGCCGATCAGGTGTGCCGGGTCGAGCGGCACCCCGCCCTCGGGGCCGAACACCGTGGACATCGTGTACAGCGGGCTGGTGCCGATGTCGCCGTAGACGACGCCGATGGCGCCGAGGGTCAGGGGCAGCAGGGCCTTCCGGCGATGAGCGGTATCCATGGAGGCAAGAATTGTCGCGAGTCCGGCAGTGTCGCCGCAAGTGCGTAAAAAAGCCGTAAAGGGAGCTGACGTGGTCCGCCGATCAATGCGTATATGGAATGGGTGTGATGAGAATTGAACGTTGGATTCCTCTCAGGGAAAGCCCGATGATTCTCCTAACCCGAAGCGACACGCAAGTCCCTCTCCAAGCCCGGTGACGGATGCGGTTGCGGAATAGGGTGATGTTCCTAGAACCGGAGACCTATCATGCTGCTGACCGCACAACGCGCCGAACTGAACCTGGCCGACGACGAAGTCGCCCGCCTGACGGACGCCTGCGACTCGCGCCTGGAAGTGACCCAGGGCTTCGTCTGGGTGACGGTGGACGGCGACCGCAACGACGTCGTGCTGGGTGCCGGCGAATCCTTCCTGATCGATTCGCGCGACATCGTCACCGTCAGCGCCATCCGCGGCGCGGCCGCCCTGAGGGTGCGCGCCAACGTCGGCGCGAACCGCTGCCGCACCGCCGCCGCCCGCGTCGGCGCGCGCCCGAACCGCCTGCAACAGGTGCTCGCCAGCATCTCGCTGAGCTCGGTCGCCGTCGCCTGAACGCGACGCGCGGGTCGCCGCGAAGGCGGTACCCCATGGGGTACGTGCCTGCGCGGCGCGCCGGTCGCCGAAGCGTCATGAAATGGGAGGAAATAGTTCCTCCATTTGTCGCATGCAACAAGATGCACTTGCGCATACTCCGCCGCACCTCCGGCAAGTGGCCCGGTTGGGGAGAAACCGAAAGTGCATCGCAACTGGCTGAGAAGCCTGACCATCCTCGCCTGGGCGGCCTGTAGCCTGGCCCACGCCGACATCCTCGTCGGCCAGACCGCCGACTTCAGCGGCCCCGTCGCCGCCGGCGTCAAGGAGACCGCGGCGGGCGCCAAGCTGTGGATCGACCACGTCAACGCCGCCGGCGGCGTCAACGGCGAGCAGATCAGGATCGTCGCGCTGGACGACAAGTTCGAGCCGGCCAACGCCGCCGCCAACGCGCGCGAGCTGATCACCAAGGACAAGGTGCTGGCGCTGTTCCTGACGCGCGGCACGCCGCACAACCAGGCCATCCTGCCGCTGCTGTCGGAATACGGCGTGCCGCTGATCGCGCCGTCGACCGGCGCCATGGTGCTGCACAAGCCGGTGAACCCGTGGGTCTTCAACGTGCGCGCCAGCTACCAGCACGAGGCCAACCGGGCCATCCGCCACCTGAGCCTGGTCGGGCTCACGCAGATCGGCATCGTGCAGGTCAACGACTCGTTCGGCGCCGACGCCGTCAAGGGTGCGACCGAGGCGTTCACGCAGGTCAACGGCGCGCCGGTGTTCACCGAGACCTACGATCGCGAGAAGCCGGACTTCGCCAAGGTCGCCGCCGCGGTCACGGCGCGCAGCCCGCAGGCGATCCTGTTCCTGGGCTCGGGCGCCCAGGTGGTCAACGGCGTCAAGGCGATCCGCGCCACCGGATCGCGCGCGCAGATCGTCACGCTGTCGAACAACGCGTCGGACGGCTTCATCAAGGCGCTCGGCGACAACGCGACGGGCACCATCGTGACGCAGGTGTTCCCGTACGAGCGCTCGCTCGCGTCGCCGCTGGTCAAGGAGGCGCGCCAGCTGCGCAAGGCCGCCACCGGCGACGACCGCGTGACGCCCGCGATGCTGGAAGGCTACGCCGGCGCCAAGGTGCTGACCGAGGGCCTGCGCCGCGCCGGCAAGCAGCCCACGCGCGAGAAGCTGCGCGAGGCGCTGGAGACGCTGCACCGCTACGACATCGGCGGCCTGGAGGTGTCCTTCAGCCCGGCCAGCCACACGGGGCTGGACTACACGGACCTGTCCATCATCGGGTCGGACGGCAAGTTCACGCGCTGAGGCCGACCGGGGCCGGGATGGTGCCCGACGATCGGCGGTTCGATGTTGTGCGATCGCGACGGCGATCGCGCGTCCTCGCCGTCGCCGCCTGTCTTGCGGCGGGCGGCGACGCAACAGAATGCGACACAAATCGGCATTCGTGACGCGAGTGTGTCGAGGGTTGGCGCTGATCTTGCGTCTGGCTGAATACACTACCATCCGTGACACCCGCGGGCGCAGCGACGCTGCTTGCGGGACCTCATCGATCGATTGCCGCGCTTCGCCGCCCCTGCCTGGTTCCTCGTGCTCCATTCGCGTTCTCATTTCCCCGTTCTGGAGCGCCGAACCGAGGAGGTCCGCTCCGCCATCCGGCCGCGGCCAGCCGGCCCGGAGGCGGGATGTCGTGGCGCAGGGGCTTCGGCGGCATGGATCATGCGCGCACGTGCCGAGGAACCGGCGACCGGCACGCCGTGACAACCATGTACGTCAATGGCAAGTTCGTCGCCCAGCGCACCACCGGCGTCCAGCGCGTCGCGTCCTGCCTCGTGGCCGCGTTGGACGCCTTGCTGCCGCGGGACGCCGACTGGGTCCTGCTGTGTCCTCCAGGGCATGCAACGCCGACGCTGCGCAACATCCGGGTGCGCGAAGTGGGCTGGCGCGGGCAGTCGCTGCACCTCTGGGAACAGGTCTGCCTGCCGCTCGCCGCGCGTCGCGGGCGGCTGCTCAGCCTGGCAGGCTCGGCGCCGCTGCTCGCTCGGCGCGCTGTCGCGCTGATCCATGACGCCGCGGTCTTCGACCGCCCGGAGGCCTACGCGCCGCTGTTCCGGCGGTGGTATCGCTTCCTTTTCAGGCGCCTGGCCCGTCGCGGCACGAGGCTGCTGACCGTCTCGGCGTTCTCGCGGGCCCGGCTGGCGCATGCGCTGGCCATGGACGAGGGCCGCATCGACGTCATTCCCGAGGGCTGCGACCATCTGGCCGGCGTCGGCGTAGACGACCGCGTCCTGGGCCGGCACGGCCTGCGGCCAGGCGGCTACCTGCTGGCCGTGGCCAGCGACAACCCGACCAAGAACCTGCGGGGCGTCGTCGCGGCATTCGGGCGGCGGCCGTCCGCGGTGTCCGCGACGCTGGTGATTGCCGGTGGCCGCAACGAGCGCGTGTTCGCGGCCGGCGCGGCCGAGGGCGATCCGCCGGGCGTCGTCCGCACGGGGCCGGTGTCCGACGGCGAGCTCAAGGCGCTGTACGAACAGGCGACCGCGCTGGTGTTCCCCTCGACCTACGAGGGCTTCGGGCTGCCGCCGCTGGAGGCGATGGCCTGCGGATGCCCGGTCGGCGCCTCGAACGTGGCCTCGATCCCGGAAACCTGCGGCGACGCGGCGCTGTATTTCGACCCCGGCTCGGAGGCGGCCATGGCCGCTGCGATGGATCGGCTCCTCGAAGATCCCGCCTTGCGCGATGACCTGCGCCGACGGGGCCGCGCACGTGCCGCCGAGTTCCCGTGGGCCGCGTCGGCGCGAGCCCTGGCGGCGACCCTGGCAGAGGAGGGCCGCGCGTGAACATCCTGCAGGTCTGCAAGTTCTACCAGCCGGTGATGGGTGGCATCGAGACGGTGGCCTGGGAACTGTCCGAGGGCTTCGTGCGTGCCGGACTGCATACCGAGGTGCTGTGTTCGAACCAGCAGCGCGGCACCGAACGGCATCTGTTCCCGTCGGGCTATCACGTGGTCCGCGCGAGTTCGATGGGCATGCTGCTGTCCACCTCCATGGCGCCGGCGATGGTGCACGAGCTGCGCCGCATGAGCCATCGCCGGGACATCGTCCACGTGCACATGCCCGACCCGATGGCGGCGCTGGCCATCTGGACGGTGCGGCCCAAGGCGCGCGTCGTGGTGCATTGGCACAGCGACGTCGTGCGCCAGCGCCGCGCGATGAAGTTCTACGAGCCGCTGCAGAACTGGCTGCTGGCGCGCGCCGACGCGATCATCTCGACCAGCACGGCCTACGCCGAGTCGTCGGTGGCGCTCAAGCCCTGGCTCCGCAAGGTGACCGTCATCCCGATCGGCATCAGCGACAACCGCGGCCAGGACTTCGCCCCCCGCACCGCGGCGCTGCGCGAGCAGTTCCAGGGCCGCAAGATCATCTTCGCGCTGGGCCGCATGACCTACTACAAGGGCTTCGAGGTGCTGATCGAGGCCGCCCGGAGCCTGCCCGACGAGACCGTCGTCATCATCGGCGGCGACGGCCCCGAGATGACCCGCCACCG
>DASQCX010000374.1:0-10820 GCA_035634455.1 Burkholderiaceae bacterium | reverse complement strand
CCCAACGGTTCCGTCTGCAGCCCCAGCGGGACGGGCACGCTGTACGCCGTCAGCTTCGCCAACGGCAAGACGGTACTCGTGGACGCGTCCGGCGGGCCGCTCGCGTCGTCCACGCCGATTTCCGGCATTCTCACCGACCTCGCAATCGAGGGAGTCGACGGCACCCTGCACCTCTACACGGGAGGCAGCACCGGCAATGTCGTCGTCGCACCGGCGAACCTGGGTACCGCCGCAGGGCTCAAGCAGCTGAACTGGCGCGACGTGCCCGTGACCAACTGAGTCGGTCCGAGCATGAGCCGGGGGTCGCTGTGGGCGTGCGTGGCGATCGTGCTAGCGGTGCACGGCGCCGTCGCGTGGACCGTCCTTCGCGCCCCGGCCAGCCGCGATCCGACGCCGTCGCGGCGCCTTGCATCGCCGGTCCGCTGGGTCCGGCTTGCCTCGGTTCGCGACCCCGCACACGCATCGCGAACCATGGCCGCGAGCGATCGCGGCGGCGATGCGGCGAAGCCGCGAGCGCCGGCGCCGGCGCCGGCGCCGGTGCCGTCCGCCCGCGACGCCGAGCCGACCGCGGCCTTCCTGGCCCCGGAGAACGTGGACGTGCCGGCGCGGCCGCGCTCCGCGCCCGACACGGCCTTGCTCGAGGGATTGCAGTGGTCCGGAGTGCCGATGCGCATCCGGCTCTTCGTGGACGCCGCCGGGACGGTCGTCGACGTGGTCGTGCTGCGCTCGAACGATGCCGACGACGTGGTGCGGCGCGTCCGCCAGATGTTTCTCGCGACCGGATTCAACGCAGCCCGTGCCGACGGTCGCGACGTGCCCTCCTACAAGGACATCGAATTGTCGTTGGCGAACCCGTCCTGAAGCTTCAGCGCGCGGCCAGGGCGCGATGTCCACGGAGGATGGCGCGCCGGCCGCGATCCGCAGATCCTGCATGCGTCCGTCGAAATGCGGATCGGCCGCTTGTCGGGAGCGTTCCAGCCTGCTCCGGGTCGTCGCGCCCGGCCTCCTGGCCGTCCATGTACGGCACGCCCGTCGAGCCCGCGAGGCTCACCGCCAGGTGCGCCTAGGCATCACCGATGGCCGTCTCCCGGTCGAGTTCGAGGAAGACGCACGCCAGGGCGGCCGTGACGTCGCGGAGCTTGTCGGAGACCGCGGCGTCGGGCGCGGCGGCCGGCGGCGCGGCCCCGAGGGCGCTCTCGAGCGCGCAGGCCGCCGCGAACAGGTCGCGCATTCCGAGGGCGCCCGACGACCCGCACAGGCTGTGCACGACCTCGATCGCGGCGGCTCGACGGCCCGTGTCTTGCGCCGCCAGGAATCTTTGCGGAAAGTCGCGCTCGGTGTCGCGGAACATCGACAGCATCCGCCGGTACAGGGCCAAGTCACCGCCGAGGTTGTCGACGACCTGCTCGACGTCGAAGCCCGCCATTTCCGGCAGCGAGCGCGCCGGCGAGGGAGCGCGACCGGGCGCGGCCGTCCAGGCGGCCGACGGCTTGACCCAGCGCGCGAGGGTCGCGAAGAACGCCTCGACAGCGACGGGCTTGGCGACGTGGTCGTTCATGCCCGCCTCGAGCGCGCGGCGGACGTCGTCCACCATCGCGTTGGCGGTCATGGCGATCACCGGGAGCTCGGCCAGATGCGGGAGGCAGCGCAAGGCGCGGGCGGTCTCGTAGCCGTCCATGACGGGCATCTGGCAGTCCAGGAGCACGCCGTCGAAGCGCTCCTGTGCGAGAAGGGCCAGGGCGTCGCGGCCGTTGCCGGCGACGCGCACCGACACGCCGGCGGCGCCGAGCAGCTCCTGGGTGAGTTCCTGGTTGATCGGGTTGTCGTCGACGAGCAGCACGCGCGCGCCGCCGACCGCGGCGCGGTCGGCGGCCAGCTGTCCGCCAGCGACGACCGGCAGGGCGGCCAGACCATGACGCGGGTCGATCAGGCGCGCGGCGCCGTCGACGAAGGCATGGAAGGTCAGGGGCCGTGCCAGCGCGCCGATCGCGGCCTGGCCGCATTTGTCGATGCCTGCCTGCAGCGACTCCTGCTGTGGCAACGGGCACAGGATGGCCACTGCCGGTGGCCGGACACGCGCCTTTTCGCGCAGCAGCAGCGCGCAATCCAGCGCGGACATGTCGGGCAGGGGCGTGCCGACGAGCACGAGGTCGACCGGCGATTGCGGGGCGGCGCCTTCGATGGCATGGATGGCCTCCATCGCACTGGCGGCGTCATGCACGACCATTCCCGCTGCGCGGGCGTAATCGCAGGCGACGGCGCGCGCGGCCGCGCCCGTCTCGAGGACCAGGATGCGTCGCTGCGCGAGCGCCGCGATCCGCGCGCGCCGAGCGGCGTCCTCCGATGCGTGCGACCGTCGGAACGCCAGCACGAAGCTGAAGCGGCTTCCGGCGCCTTCACGGCTTTGGACCGCGACTTCGCCGCCCATGAGGCCGACGAGGCGGCGGGTGATCGCCAGACCGAGACCCGTCCCGCCGAAGCGCCGGCTCGTCGATGCGTCGGCCTGGGAGAACGGCTGGAACAGCAGCCGGACCTGGTCCTCGCGCATTCCGATGCCCGTGTCCGCGACGGAGAACTCCAGATGGTCGTCGCCTTCATGGCCGCTGGCGACATCGACGCGCAGCGCGACCTGGCCGCGCTCGGTGAACTTCACCGCGTTGTTGACGAGGTTCAGCAGCACCTGCCGCAACCGCAGCGGATCCCCGACGAGGTCCGTCGGCACGTCTGCGCCGCGCCCGATCAGGAGCTCCAGTCCCTTGTCGTCCGCGGCCAGAGCCGTCAGCGCGCCGACGCCATCCAGCACCTGATCGAGATCGAATGCGGTCGATTCCAGTTCGAGGCGGCCGGCCTCGATCTTGGAGAAGTCGAGGATGTCGTTGATGATGCCCAGCAAGGACTCGGCGGCTCGGTGCACCTTGGCGATCTGGTCGTGCTGGCGCGGGGGAAGCGGGCTTTGCAACGCCAGGTAGGACAAGCCCAGGATCGCGTTCATGGGCGTGCGGATCTCGTGGCTCATGTTGGCCAGGAACTCGCTTTTCGCCGCGTCGGCCACTTCCGCCGCCCGACGCGCCCGCGCCAGGTCGGCAGTCCGTTCGCTGACACGCTCCTCGAGCTGGGCGTTGGCGGCGCGGATCGACTCTTCCGCGCGCTTGCGCTCGCCGACATCGGTGTAGACGGCGACGCCGCCGCGCACCGCCCCCGTTGCATCGAGCAACGGACGCGTGCTGACGGACAGCCAGCGTCCTTCCGGCAAGGCCGCGTTTCGCACCATCATCAGGACGCCGTCGCTCGGTTCGCCCAGCAAGGCTCGCCGCAGCGGAAGCTCCTCGGCCGGGAACGGCGTCACGCCGTCCGACCGGAACAGGCCGAAATGCGCGGGCCACTGGCGGTAGCCCCGGGCGGGCTCGACGTCGACGCCGACCAGCGCGCGTCCGGCGGGATTCCACAGGATGATGGCGCCCGAGGGGTCCGCGACGGTGACGCCGTCGGCGATGCTGTCGAGGATCGAGCGCAGCAGCTCCGCCTGGTCCTGGATGCTGGTGCGCGATTGCGCCAGCTGGGCGTTCAGCGATCCGAGCTCGCGGTTCGACATCCGCTGCCGCCAGATGAAGAGCGTCGCGCCCAGCAGCGCGATGCCGCCGGCCGCGGCCAACGTCCAGAGCCAGCGCTGCATGAGTTCGCGCCGTGTCAATTCCGCGGCCTGGCGCTCGTTGCGCTGCGTGAGGGCGGCGATCTCGCGGCGGCGGCCTTCCTGCTCGTAGCGTTGCGCGAGTTCGACGATGCGGTCGCCGCCCTTGTCCTGCTGCAATTGCGCGGTGTTCTTCGCGGCCTCGGCCCCGAGTGCGTACGCGCGCTTGAAGTCGCCGGCCGCCGCCGCCATCTCGGACAGCCGTCTCGCGCTCTGGGCGATGTAGACGGGAGAACCGATCTGCCGCGAGAGCGCGTACGCGTCGTTGGCGAAGGATTGCGAGGCCGACGGGCGTCCGAGCGCGACGCTCTCCTCGTCGAGCGCCATCAGCGCGTACCAGCGCCCGATGCGGTTCGGATGCTGTTCGTAGACCGCGAGCACTTGCTGGATCAGCGCCATCGCCTCGGCATGCCGGCCTTGCTTGCGCAGGTTCATCGCCAGGTTGAAGAGGCCGAAGTTGATGTAGAACGGCCCGCCGATGCGCTGGTACAGCCTGACGGCCTCGCGCAGGTGCGCCTCGCCGGCCTTGATGTCGCCCGTGGCCGCGACCGCGGAGCCGATGCTGGCCGTGGCGTCCGCCTCCATCAGCAGCGATCCGGCGCGCCGGGCCTCGGTCTGCATCTGGGTGAAGTATCCGAGCGCCTGGGCAGGGTGGCCAGCGGTGCTGTAGGAGATGCCTATGCCATGGAGCGCATAGGCGAGCGCCCGGGGGTTGTCCGATCGCCGCGCCATCTCCAGTCCCTGCACCGACATCGCGACCGACTGCTCGATGTCTCCGAAGCGGAGGTAGCGCATGGAGGCCCGCAGCATCGCCTCGGACAGCAGGTCCGGGCGATCGATGCCCTCGAGGCTCGTGAGCGCGTCCGACGTCACCGTGACCAGTCCCTTCATGTCGGCCTGGTTGACCGTGATGAGGGCGAGATTGAGGTCGGCCTCCGCGCGCCCCGTCCGGTCGCCGTTGCGCGTGGCGATCGCGAGCGCCTCGTTGGCGCTGGCCGCGGCGAGATCCGTCTGGGCCAGATAGTTCTCGATGCGCGACCGGACGTTCAGCGCGTGCGCACGGTCGGCCGGGGTGGCGTCGGCCGGAATGTCCCGCCACAGCACCTGCATGTCCTGGTAGGCGCGCGCCACGTCGTTGTCTGCCAGCAGGCGCGCGGCATCGAGCTGCGCGCGCCAGGCCGGAAGATCGGCGGCGGCGCCGGCGCTGGCCGCCGCCGCGAGGGCCAACGCGACGCCCGCCGTGCGCCAGGCGGCTGCCCTGCGTTCGAGGAGACGACCGATCGTGACGCCCATGCTGACCCTCATCGCGCGGTGCAGCCAGCGACCCTTTCGCCGGCTGTACCAGACTAGCAGAATTGCGGCGGCTTCAGACCTTCATCGCCAGCGCGATGCCGAATTGGCGGCCGTTCTGCCAGACGCTCTGCGGCCGGGTCGCGCTGCCCCAGTTCGAGTGGCGGACGGTGTCCAGCAGGTTGCCGCCTTCGAGGCGCAGCGTGGTGTGCGCGTCGATGCGCCAGGCCAGCGAGGCGTCGAGCCAGCCGTAGCCCTGGACGTGGTTCGGGAGTGCGCCCACGCCCACGACCTGGGTCACGCCACTCAGGTAGCGGTCGCGCCAGTTCCAGGCCACGCGCAGCGCCAGGGGGCCGCGGTCGTAGAGGCCGACGACGTTGGCGCTGGTGCGCGAGAGGTTGGACAGCGGCACGTTGCCGCCGACGGCGGCGTTGGGCGTGCGGCTGCTCACCAGCGTGGCGTTGGCCTGCAGTCCCAGGCCGCCCAGCCAGCCGGGCAGCGCCGTGTAGAACTGCTGGTAGCTCAGCTCGAAGCCGTGGATGTCGGCGGGCAGGCTGTTGTGCGGGCGGCTGACCTGGTAGGTGACGCCGCCCCAGGTCTCGGGCGCGCTCACCGTGGTGACGAAGCCGTCGACGTGTCGGTAGAACAGCGCGATCGACGCGGTCGCGGCGCCGTAGGTCTCGAACGCGAGGTCGAGTCCCGAGGAGCGGATCGGACGCAATGCCGGATTGCCCGCGCTGCCCTGGTTCAGGCTGGGCGTCACCGAATTGGGGACCAGCGTCAACGACGGCGACAGCTGGTCGAAGTTCGGCCGCGTGAGCGTTCGCGAGGCGCCCAGGCGCAGCAGCTGGTCGGGCGTGAACGCGTAGCGCAGGTTCAGCGACGGCAGCAGGTCGGTGTAGCGACTGGCCTGCGATACCGGGACCGCCGTGGTCGACGGCGGCGCGCTCGCGTTGCCGTCCACCGACTCCCGGGTCTGCGACAGGCGCAGGCCGGCGTTGCCGCTCAGGCGGCCCTCGAAGGCGTCGATGCCGGCCTTCAGGTAGCCGGACGCCGTCCGCTCGTCGATGCGCCAGCGTCCCAGCGGACTGCCCTGCGTGGGCAGCGGCGCCGTGATGCCGAAGGCCGACCTGAGCGCCGCGGGGTCGCGCGCGTCGGCGAGGTTGCCGACCAGGAACTCGCGCAGGCTGGGCGCCGAACTTCCGGGCAGGAAGTTCGCGTACGGATTCGGCTCGACCCGGCCGGGCAGGGCGGCGACCGACGGGCCGCTCAAGGCCACGTCGCCGAACACCAGCCCGTCCTCGTCGCTGGCCGATCGCGCGGCCCAGCGCACCCCGGCCGCGATCGAGCCGACTCCCGGCAGGTCCACCGCCTGGTCGAGATCGAGCCGGGCCGCGTTCAGGTCGCCGCCGAAGGGCTGGACGCGATAGGCGACGCCCGTGTAGGCGTATGTCCCCGGCGACAACAGGTCGGTGCCCTCGACGGCGGAAGACGGAACGCCCGTCGACAGATCCTGCGTGAAGCGCGCCGCGGTGCCGCCGAAGAACGGCCCGGAGAAGAACAGCGAGCTCTCGCTCGTGGTGCGGGAGAGGTCGCCGCTGACGACGGTGGCGCCGCGCTTCCATTGGCCGCCGGCCGCGACCTGTCGCGTCCGCTCGGTCGTGTCGCGCGCGAAGCTCAGCACCGATATCGGCGCGTTCGTCCAGGTGACGCGCTCCACGTCGGTCGTGCCGGGAAACAGGAGCACGCTGGCGGGATCGAAGGTCTTCGAGGCACCGACGTTGATCTGGTAGGAGTCCTGCTTCGTCGTCAGCCGGGTGTCGCTCGCCTGCAGCAGGAGGTTCCATTCGGCGGTGGGCCGCCACTGCACGGCGAGTTGCGCCGTGTCGCGGCTGCGCCGCCCGATGCTCGTCGTCTCCGACGTTCCGCCCGGCGCGACGACGGTCGTGCCGGGCACCAGGTCGCTGCGGCCTGTCGGCGTGCCCACGCTCTTCTGGTCCTCGCGCCATGGCCGCGGCTCCACGGCGACCGCGGCGAGAAGTCCCAGTTCGCCGCCGCCCAGGCGCAAGCGGGTCGACGCCAGGCCGGAGAACTGGATCGCGGTGTCCCGGGCCAGCGGCGCCCGGACGGCGCGGGCGGTGATCTCGAGGGCGTCGTGCTGCAGGTCGAACGGCCGGCGCGTGCGCAGGTCGACCTGGCCGGCCATGCCGCCCTCGATCCGCTCGGCCGACGGGGTCTTGTAGACATCGACGCCGGCGACCAGTGCCGACGCCATCGATGCGAAGTCGAGGGTCCTTCCCGTGCCGGCGCTGAAGACCTCGCGGCCGTCGACCGTCGTCTCGACCTGGCTCAGCCCGCGCACGACGACGGTCGCGCCTTCGCCCCGGTCGCGCGCGATCTGCACGCCCGCCACGCGTTGCAGCGCCTCGGCGACGCTGGCGTCCGGCAGCTTGTCGATGTCGTCGGCGACGATCGAGTCGCTGACCTCGTCGCGCAGCTTCTTGAGCGTTGCCGCGGCATCCGTGCTTGCCCGGATGCCGACGATCTCGACTTCCTGCATCGGCACCTCGTCGGCCCGGCTCGCGGGAGCGATCGCGACGCACAACGCGCACGCCAGGCTCCGCGGCGACCTCGCTCGCCGAAAGGGAAGGTCGTGCCGCGATGTCAGGCTCCAGGACATGCGTCATTGAAACGCAATCGGCCGCGGCGCGCCAGTCCGCTGACGGCGGGCGACGCGAAGCCGCCGGCGGCGGGTTCGGCGCGCCGGCCTGTCCGCCGGTGGCGGATGCCGCCAGCCCGGCTTAGACTGGCGCCAGGACGATGGAGGAACCCGACATGGACGCTCCTGCGCAACTGGCATCGGGCGGAACGATCCTGATCGTCGACGACATGCCCGCCAACCTGGAAGTGGTGACCAGCCATCTGGAGCGCCAGGGCTATCGCGCGGTGGTCGCGCTCAGTGGCGACGAGGGCATCGAACGAGCGGAATACGTGCAGCCGGACCTGATCCTGCTGGACGTCATGATGCCCGGGGTCGACGGCTTCGAGATCTGCCGCCGCCTGAAGGCCAATGAGCGCACCCGCGCCATTCCCGTGATCTTCATGACCGCGCTGGCGGATACCACCGACAAGCTGGCCGGGTTCGCCGCCGGCGCCGTGGACTACGTCACCAAGCCGCTCGACGGCGCCGAGGTGTTGGCGCGCGTCGAGAGCCATCTGGCGCTCTACACGCTGCGGCGGCAACTGGCGGCGCAGAACGCCCAGTTGCAGCAGGAGATCGCGGTGCGCGCTGAAACGCAGGCGGCGCTCCAGCGGTCCAACACGGAGTTCGAGCAGCTGGCCTACGTCGCTTCTCACGACATGCAGGAGCCTCTGCGCAAGATTGCCAGCTACCTGCAACTGCTGTCCCAGCGCTATCACGGCCAGCTGGACGCCGATGCGGATGAATTCATCGGCTATGCGGTCGATGGCGCCAAGCGCATGCAGGCGCTGATCAACGACTTGCTCGCTTTCTCGCGCGTGGGCACCAAGGCCAGGCCCTTCGCGCCCACGGACTGCACGGCGATCGTCAGGACGTCGCTGGCCGACCTGCAGTTCGCGATCGAGGAGAGCGGCGCGCGCATCGAGGTTGGCAACCTGCCGATGGTGATGGGCGACGCGACCCAGTTGGCACAGCTGTTCCGCAACCTCCTGTCCAATGCGATCAAGTTCCATCGGGACGAGCCGCCCGTCGTTCGCGTGGCCGCCGCGCCCTCGGGCTCGTGCTGGCGCTTCACCGTGAGCGACAACGGAATCGGCATCGCCGCCGAGTACTTCGAGCGCATCTTCGTCATCTTCCAGCGCCTGCATGGACGCGGCCAGTACGCCGGCACGGGCATCGGCCTGGCCATCTGCAAGAAGATCGTCGAGCGGCACGGCGGGCAGATCGAGCTGCGATCGATCGAGGGTGAAGGCTCGACCTTCGCCTTCACGCTGCCGGCCGTGCCGTGATTTCGCAAAGCCCCTTTCAGCAGGTGTCGAGCATGAACGAGACGCTGGAATGGACGGACCTGCTGTTCGCCGCGATGGCGACAGCGGTCCATGCAGCGCACGCGGAGCCGAAGCGATGACGAGGCGGCACCGCTTCGGGTCGCCAGGCATGGCCGCCAGGCTTGCGCTCGGGCTCGCGTCCCTGGCCGGCGTGACCTTCCTGGTCGGCGCGCTCGCATGGGTGGCGGGCCGGCGTGCGACCGAGGACATCGGTCTCGGTGAGCCGGTGCGCCGCCCCGCGTCCGCCGCTTCCGCACAGGCCCAGGCCGACCTGCTGCGGATGCAGTTGCACCTGCACGGCTATCTGCTGCTGGGCGATCAGGAGGACGTCGCGCAATACCGCGCGGCGCGCAGGTCGTTCGAGGTCGAGATGGCGGCGCTGCACGCGACGTCCGAAGGGCTGGAGGGTGAGGACGCACGGGCGGTCCGGGCCTTGCAGGACGACGGTCATGCATGGACACAACTTGCGCAGCAGTTGCTGGAGCTTCACGACAATCCGCTGAAGGTAGCGGCCGGCGACGGGAAGCCCGCGCACGAAGACCTCGACCTGTACCGGACCAGGGCCGCTCCCCAGGCGGACGCGCTGCTCGGGCGCCTGGCCGAACTGACGGCTCGCCAGCAAGGGCGGCTCGCGAGCAGCCTCGCGCACGCGCACACGAGGCTGTCCTGGGTGGAGGTGATCGTCGCCGTCGCCGACGCGCTCGCGGTGGCCATCGCCGTCGTCATGGCCGGCGCCTTCAGGCGGAGTGTCGTGCTGCCGCTGCGCCGCATGACCAGCGTGGCCGAGCGCGTTACGGCAGGCGATCTCGAGGCGCGGGCCGACGTCGAATCGGGCGACGAGGTCGGCGCACTCGCCCGCGGCATCAATTCGATGACCGAGCGGCTGTCAGAAACCATCCGTCACCTGGAGTCGATCTTCGCCGAGGCGCAGGACGCCAAGGCGGCGGCCGAGGTCGCGAACCGGGCCAAGAGCCGCTTTCTCGCCAGCATGAGCCACGAGTTGCGCACGCCGCTCAACGCGGTGCTGGGCTATGCACAGATCCTGCGGTCGGAGCCTGGCCTGAGCGAATTCCAGGCCAACCGGCTGGAGAAGATTCGCAGCGGCGGGGAACACCTGCTCGCGATGATCAACGACGTGCTGGATCTCTCGCGCCTCGAGGCGGGCAAGGTGGAACTGCAGCCGCTGCCGGTGAACCTGACCGGCCTGCTGCGCGCGGTCTGTGGCGCCGTTTGCCCAACCGCGGAGTGCAAGGGACTGAGCTTCTCCTGCGATCTCGCGCCCGACCTGCCGGACGCGGTGCTTGTCGACGGCAGACGGCTCGAACAGGTGCTGCTGAACCTGCTGGACAACGCCGTGAAGTTCACGGAGCGCGGGCACGTGAGCCTGCGCGCGCGGCGGCTGGAAGCGGGAGACTCGTCGCGTGCGCGCGTCCAGTTCGAGGTCGCCGATTCAGGCATCGGCATCGTGCCGGAACGGTTGCCCATGCTCTTCAGACCGTTCGAGCAGGGCAGCGACGCGGAGCGTCAGCGCGGCGGTGCCGGGCTGGGCATGGCCATCGGCCAGCGGATCGTCACCATGATGGGCGGCAACATCGAGGTCGTCAGCCAGCCCGGGAGGGGCAGCCTGTTCCGGTTCCAGATCGATGTCGAGCTCGTCGCGTCCGCCATCGCGTCGCACGCGCGTGGCCGCGATGACGAACCAGCCGCGATCTGGCGCAGGATCCTCGTGGTCGGCGCTGCGACGGCGCGCGATGCCGGCCTGCGCGAGCGCCTGGTGGCCTGCGGGTTCGAGCTGACGCACGCGGACGGCGTG
>DASQCX010000373.1:0-3031 GCA_035634455.1 Burkholderiaceae bacterium | reverse complement strand
GGCGGCGATCGTGGTGGCGACGTCGGGCGCCACGCCGATCGCGGTGAACAGGTTCTGCAGCCGCAGGATCTCGGTGTTCCGGCCGATGCCGTTGTTGGGGTCGGTCGCGAGGACGAGGTTGTAGAGGTTGTACTTGGACTGCGCGTCGGTGATCTGGCCGGACAGGTAGGCCTCGGGCCCGCCGTCGTCCGAATGGCTGCCGTCGGCCGACAGGAAGCTCGACAGCTTGGTCTCGGCCAGCGGCGTGGCCCAGGGCTGGCCGAGGTCGTCCTCGGTCTGGCCGTTGCGGATCGAGGACTTCAGGATCAGGTTGCCCCAGTCGAGCGACGCGTTGAGCAGCCACTCGGCCTGCGCGCGGGCGCGCTCGGCGGTCTCGACCTCGATGCCGCGCCACTGCAGCCACACCATGCCGGCGGCCAGCGTGGCCACCAGCGTCATGATCAGCAGCGCCAGCAGCAGGGCGGCGCCGCGCTGGCGGCGGACGGGGGCGCGTTGCGTCGTCATGGCGTCATGCCCCGAAGCGCGGCAGCTCGCGCTCGCGCGTGATCGTGCCCTCGGGCAGCTTCAGCGTGATCCGGATGCCGTCGGGCTGGGTGACCCCGCTCGCGGCGCCCTGCGTCGACTGCACGTTGTTCCAGCTGCAGCCCGAGGTGGCGATGGTGGCCGGATTGCACACGTAGACCTGGAAGTCGTCCACGTTCTCCAGCACCGTGACCGCGTTGCCGCTGATCGCGCCCCATTGCTGGCTGCGCATCCAGGCCTCGGTGAGCTCGGACATGTGGATCACCGGCGCGCTGGCCCAGCGCTGCCAGCGCCGGTCCTGCAGCGTCCACAGCACCAGCTCGATGCCGTCGGGCGTGCGGCGCGCGATGCGCAGCGTGGCGCCGTCGAACATGATGGCGCGGGGCAGCACCTTGCTGTCCACCACCTGCGACATGTCGTACTCGAACTGCGACATGCCGGTGTTGAGCTTGAGCGTGCGGTCGGTGGCCGCCAGCGCCGATTCCTTGGCGCGCATCAGCGCGTCCATGCCGCGCATGGCCAGCGCCGCCAGCAGCGCCATGATCACCAGCGCCACCATCACCTCCACCAGCGTGAAGCCCTTCGTGCGGCGGCGGCTCATAGGTGCGACATCACGGTGGAGATCGTGACCAGCTGGCGCCCGCCGTCGTCGGACACGGTGGCGTCGACGCGGCGGAAGCTCGGGTTGGGCGTGGGCTGGACGAGCACCGTGCCCTTGAACTCGCGCCCCAGCTCGCTGCAGCTGAACGGCGTCTTGCCGACCGCGGGCAGCTGGTCGAGCAGGCGCATCTCGGTGAGCTGGTTGTCGGCGCACCACTGGCCGAGGACGACGTCGTTGAGCCGCTGCGAGGTGTCGACGACGGAGCTGGCCGCGCGCGAGCCGGCCGCCAGCGCGATGGCGACGATCGCGAGCGCGACCATCACCTCGATCAGCGTGAAGCCGGCGGCGGCGCGGGGCGCGTTCATGCTCATTGCTCGGCCGTCCTGGCGCTGCCGTCGACGATCTGGAACGGCGACAGGCCGTCGGTGCCGACGGCGATCTCGCGGTTGTCCAGGTGCAGCACGACGCGCTGCGCGGGCAGCAGCGGCTCGGGCCCGAGGCGCAGCTGCGGCGCGCCGACGACGGTGGCGGTGGTGTCGCTCTCGAGCCAGCGCGTCGGCAGCTCCTTGGCGGCCTTCGCGGGCAGGCCCAGGAACTCGAAGCCGCCGGTCGCCAGCGGCGCCCAGCGCACCTCGGTGCCGACGATGCGCGACTGCGAGCGAGCGGACTCCAGCAGCGCGGCCAGGCGCGCGCCCTCGGTCTCGAGCTGGCTCTGCGAGCGGTCGCGCAGCGTCAGCGTGACCATGCCCGTGGCGACCGCCACGATCAGCATGACCACCATCAGCTCCAGCAGCGTGAAGCCGGCCGCGGCGCGGCGCGGCCTACTCCCAGGAGCCGATGTCCGCGTCGTCGCCGTCACCGCCGGGCTGCCCGTCGGCGCCGAAGCTGAACACATCGATCTCCCCGTGCGTGCCGGGGTTCGCGTACTGGTACGGGTGCTGCCAGGGATCGTCCTTCAGCTTGTCGAGGTAGCCCTTCCAGTTGCCGGGGATGCTGCCGGTGGTGGGCTTGGCCACCAGCGCCTGCAGGCCCTGGTCCTGGCTCGGGTAGCGGCCGTTGTCCAGCTTGTACATCTTCAGCGCGTTCATCAGGTTGTTGATGTCCGAGCGCGCGGCGGTGACCTTGGCCTGGCCGACCTTCTCCAGCACCTTGGGCGCGATCAGCGCGGCGAGCACGCCGATGATGACGATCACGACCATGAGTTCGAGCAGCGTGAAGCCGCGCGACCGGCGCCGTGTGACGAGGGCTTGATTCATGAAAGATCCCGATGGGTCGATTCCAGCAAGTCTTGAATCATAATCGGCGCATGAGTTCCCGCTGGACTGGCTTTTTCGTCTGGGCCCTGGTGGCGGCGTCCACCGCGTTCTGGGCCATCCGGATCTTCGCTGCCACGCAGCCGGTGCCCCCCGGGGCGCAGGCGCCGCAGGCGGTCGCTGCCAATGGGCCGATGGTGCGCCTGTTCGGCGCGGTCGCGGTGCCCGCCGTGGCCGCGAACCAGCCGCCGCCCGAGAGCTCGCGCTTCCAGCTCGTGGGCGTCATCGCCCCGCGCGCCGGCGACGGGCAGGGCGGCTACGCCGTCGTCTCGCTCGACAACATGCCCGCGCGCACCTGGCGAGTGGGCGCCACGGTCGACGGCAACACTTCTTTGCTCGCGGTGAGCAAGCGCGGCGCCGAGTTCGGCCCGCAGGGCGGCCCCACGGCCTTCTCGCTGCAGCTGCCAGAACCCGCGGCCGCCGAGACGGGCAGCCTGCCCGCGGCCGTCTCGCAGCCCGATCCCGCGCAGCAGCAGATGCAGCCGCGCCAGATGCAGCCGCAGATGCAACCCCAGATCCAGCCGCAGATGGCGCAGCCCGCGCTGCGCGGCGGCTTCGGCCGCAGCGCCGCCACGGCGGGCCGCGGCGGCCACCA
>DASQCX010000372.1:0-4582 GCA_035634455.1 Burkholderiaceae bacterium | reverse complement strand
GGGCCATCTTCATCTCCAGCAGCGCGAGGTAGCGCCCGGGGCAGATGCGCGGGCCGGCGCCGAACGGCATCGAGATGCGCTTGGCCGAGCTCGCCGCGGAGGACGCGTCGCCGAGCCAGCGCTCGGGATCGAAGGCGGCGGCGTCGACGATGTGCCGCTCGCTGGTGGCGTCGCGGCGCATCACGCCGATGACCACCATGCCCTTGGGTACGTGGACGTCGCCGACCGTCGTGTCGCGCAGCGCCTCGACGGCGTTGACCGGCGCCACAGGCTTGAGCCGCATGGCCTCGTGGGCGCAGGCCTCGATGTAGTCGAGCTGCGCGACCTGCTCGAACGTCGGCACCGCGGCATCGGCGCACACGCGTTGCACCTCGGCCGTCGCCTTCGCGAGCGTCGCCGGGTTCGTCCACAGCAGGTGCAGCGTCCAGGCCAGCGTGTTGGCGGTCGTGTCCTCGCCGGCGAGCAGCATGGTCAGCACGTTGCCCGACACGTCGCGGTCCCTGATGCCGCTGTCCGGCTCGTCGGCCGCGACGAGCATGGCTTCGAGCAGGTTGCGCGGGTGCGTGCGCAGCGCCGGGTCGGCCGCCAGGCGCGCCCGGGCCTGCGCGATGAAGCCCTCCACCGAGGCGCCGACCTCGGCCACGCTGCGCGCGAGCTGCCGGTCCGCGGCCGACCGGAACCAGCGCCAGGTCGGCAGCGGCGCGAACATCCGCTGCGCCAGCGCCGGAAAGATCCGGTTCAGGTGGCGCTGGATGACGTCCTCGTCCGAGCCCAGCGTGTCCACCTCGGCGCCGAAGGCCAGCCCGGCGATGGTGTCGACGGTGTAGCGCATCAGGTCGGCCTGCAGGTCGATCGACGCCTGCTGGCGCGCCGCGCGCCGCCAGCGCTCGACGAGCCGCAGCGCGACGCGCTGCAGCGACGGGAAGTAGTTCCTGATGTGCGCCGGGTCGAAGCCGGCCATCACCATGCGGCGCTGGCGCTTCCAGTCCTCGCCGGTCGCGCCGAAGACGCCGTTCGCGAGTCCCATCTCCGCCCAGATCTCGCCCAGCCGGGTCGTGCGGCGGAAGCCGTCGGGCCGATCGCGCAGCGCCGTGGCGATCAGCGCGTGGTCTCCGACCACAACGACCCGGCGGCGGCCCAGGCGCAACCTGAACACGGGGCCGAAGACCTCGCACCAGCGTTCCAGCTGCAGGTGCATGCCGGGAACGTCGATCTGCAGGATGTTGCCGAAGAACGGCACGCCGCGCGGCCCGGGCAGTTCGTCGAACTGGCGCAGGGCCGCCGGCAGTGCCAGGGGAGCTCGGGGCGCGTCCATGGGGCGGCGCAGCCAGGGCGCTGCGCGTGGGTGAGGCGGGATCGGCATATTGCCTGATCGGCGCCGGCGCGGCCAGATGCGATGCTTGCACCGGCATGACGGACCGCGCGGCGGGCGGCTCGGCCCCCGGCTCGCGACGGGTCGCCGACCGGGCACCGCCGCATAATCGAGGCATCGCCCGTTCCAGCCGCTGCGCCATGTTGATCGCTCCTCCGGACAGCGTCCGTCTCTTTGCCGACAGCCTGCTGGAGGTGATGGCGATCAGGAGCGGCGGCGCGCGGCTCTACGCCGTGGCCGCGGCGCCTGGCGCCGACGGCGGACTCAATCACTACGCGATGAACGCGCGCGGCGACGTGCTGGCGCGCGGCGACGTTTCCTTGCTGGAAAGCCGCGTCATCGACGCCGCGCCGGAGCTGCGCCTGACAACGCTGACGTCCATCCCGTTCGCGCAGCTCGGCGCCCTCTGGATCGCCGTCTGCGACGCCGGCCTGCCGGAGCAGGGCCTTTACACGCTGCCCGAACTGCCGCCGCGGTGGACGCCCTTTACCGAGGTGGTTCGCGAGTTCCTCGGGGGCGCCGCGGCGACGCCGCCGGGCTTCTGACGTCTCCCCTCCTCGCCTCGAAACGGATCCTGATGAACACCATCGCCGTCCACCCTCGCACCTCGCAGGTCATCCGCACCGAAGCGGAACTCCGCGCCCTGATCGGCGAGCCCGCCCCGCTGACCTGCGCCAAGATCAGCGATCGCCTGAACGCGATGACGCGCCTGTTCATCGAACGTTCGCCGTTCGTGTGCATCGCCACCAGCGATCCGTCCGGAAGCTGCGACCTCAGCCCGCGCGGCGATCCCGCCGGCTTCGTGCGCATCCTCGACGAGCGCACCCTGCTCATCCCGGAGCGCCCTGGCAACCGGATCGCCGACTCCCTGCGCAACATGCTGGCCAACCCGCACGTCGGCCTGCTGTTCGTCGTGCCGGGCGTCACCGACACGTTCCGCGTGAACGGCCGCGCCACGATCACCGTCGACAGGGAACTGCTCGCGCCGTGCGCCGTCGAAGGCAAGGTGCCGCAGCTGGGCATCCTGGTCGACATCGCCGAGGCCTACACGCAGTGCTCGAAGGCGTTCCTGCGCTCGCGCCTGTGGGATCCGCGACTGCACGTTGACCCCGCCAGCATGCCCACAGGCGGCGAAGTCCACCGCGCGATCCAG
This sequence comes from Burkholderiaceae bacterium, assembly GCA_035634455.1. Lineage (GTDB taxonomy): Bacteria > Pseudomonadota > Gammaproteobacteria > Burkholderiales > Burkholderiaceae_C > Scleromatobacter. The sequence continues at coordinate 2,057 of DASQCX010000372.1, read as the reverse complement.
GGCGAGCAGTTCGACGCCGAGGAGTACGACCGGGAGCGCAGCGAGCGCTACCGGCGCCGGGTCGGCTTCTACTGACGCGGGCCGCGGCGGCCTGGCGTACGATGGAAGTCGACGGCGCGCCCCGGACAGGCGCGGGGAGACACGACATGAGCCACGGATTCGGCAACGAGCTCCCGCGCGCGCACGGCAACACCTCGCCGCGTTCGCAGTCGCGCTACCTGGTCGTCATCGACTCGGGCGGCTTCATGGTGGCGCGGCTGTTCCTCGCGTCGCGCGAACAGGTCGGCGAGTTCGACGCCAGCACGGAGGAAGTCGCGCAGATGATCGCGCACCTGCAGCCCGACGGCAGCGCCGGCGACCCGCAATGGGATCGCGCCCTGGCCGGCCACAGCGCCGCCGAACGGGCGCAGGCGCGGGTCTACGTGCTGGACATCTGACGATGGCCGGCGTGTCCGAGGCGTCGCGTCCCGCATCATGCGAACCCCCCGCTCGCTCCTGCTGCGCTACCTGCTGCCGGTCGGCGTCGCGCACGAACCGCAGGGCGACATCTTCCTGCAGCATGCGATGTTCGTGTCCAACGTCGAGGCGCTGCGCCGCTGGCTGCCGCACTACGTCCGCGTCCACGCCGTCCTGGCGGGGGCGTCGACGGTCCTGTCCGCGCTGCTCTGGGCCCGCGATGCGCCGCTCTGGATCGCCGTGTCCGTCGCGATCGTCGCGGCGCTGGAGGTCTGCCTGACCATCGCGTTCGCGGCGGCCGCCATCGCGCTGCGCATCGTGTAGCGTGCGAAGGCCCGCACCGGGATCCCGCGTCAAACCGAACCATGTTCGCACGCACGTCGATTCGATCGTCGCAAGTCGTCGCCGCAGCCCTGGCCCTGGCCGTTGTCGCCGGATGCACGTCGTCCCACGGCATTCGGATCGGGTTCCTGGGCGACCTCGCCTCGGAGCTGGGCGTCGGCGGGCGCAACGGCGCCGAACTGGCCGTGGACTCGTTGAACGCGCGGCAGGGGGCGCGCTACGAACTGCTGGTCGAGGACGATCGGAACGACCCCAGGGAAGCGCGCTCGGCAGTGGCATCGTTCGCCGCGCGAGACGCCGCCTTCGTCGTCGGACCGATGACGAGCGCGATGGCCGTGGCCGCCGTGCCGGAAGCCAACCGGCTCGGGCTCGTCATGATCTCGCCGACGGCGACGACGGACGAACTGTCGGGCAAGGACGACTTCTTCTTCCGCACCGCCGCCGACGCGTCCGCCGGGGCGCGGCAGCTCGCCCGCCGCCTCCACCGCCGCGGCATCCGCTCCATCGTCGTGCTGATGGACATTTCCAACGGCGCCTATGCGTCGAGCTTCGGGCATGCCGCGGCGATGGAATTCCTGCACCTGGGCGGCGCCGCCGCCCCGGAAATCGGGTATTGGTCGGGCAAGTCGCTCGAATTCGCCTCGGCGATGCGTCGAACCGACGCCGAAAATCCGGAGGCGGTCGTCCTCGTGAACAGTCCGACGGACGCCGCCATCGCCAGCGAACACCTGCGCCGCTTCGTGCCTCGCGTCGTGATCGCGTTGTCGCCCTGGGGCGCGAACAGGCAGTTCCTGCAGATCGGCGGCCGGGCGACGGAGGCGGCCATCGCCTTGCAGGCCGTCGACCTCGAGAGCCCGCTGCCGCGGATGCGCGACTTCGTCGCCCGCTATCGAACGCGCTTCGGCGAGCGGCCCACGACGCCTGCCGTCCAGGCCTATGAAGCGGTCATGCTCGGTGTCGAAGCCCTCGATCGAAGCGGCGCGCGATCTCTTCGTGAGACGCTGTCGGTGCCCGGGAGCCGGACGGGGCTCGACGGGGAGTTCTCGATGGATGCCCATGGCGATGCGCAGCGGGCGCTGCACATGACCGAAGTCCGGGACGGGCGATTCGAGGCGTTGCCGGACTGAGCTCAGCGCGCGGCCTGCAAGAAATCCTGCGCCGCCGCCAGCCGGCCGACGAGCCGCCCGTTCCAGTTGCGCAGTTCCACGTCGCGCAACGGCGCCACGAATGCGCGGTCCGCGTCGTCCAGCGGCAGCAGC
>DASQCX010000371.1:0-1636 GCA_035634455.1 Burkholderiaceae bacterium | reverse complement strand
AACTGCGTCGGGTCGTAGACGATCTCGTAGTCCACACCCTCGGGCATGTTCTTCTTGAGCTCGGCCATGGTGGCGCGCACGTCGTTCGAGATCTGGATCGCGTTCGATCCGGGCGCCGCGAAGATCGGCACCGCGACGGCGTCCTTGTTGTCCAGCAGCGAGCGCAGCGAGTAGTCGGACGCGCCCAGCTCGATGCGGGCGACGTCGCGCAGGCGCGTGACGGCGCCGTCGGCGCTGGTCTTGACGATGATGTCGCCGAACTCCTCCTCGCTCGTCAGGCGCCCCTGCGCGTTGACCGACAGCTGCACGTCGATGCCGCGCAGGCCCGGCGACGCGCCGACGATGCCGGCTGCGGCCTGCACGTTCTGGCCGCGGATCGCGGCGACGACGTCGCTCGGCGACAGGCCGCGGTTGGCCACCTTCTGCGGGTCCAGCCACACGCGCATCGAATAGTCGCCCGAGCCGAACAGCTGCACGTCGCCCACGCCCTGCACGCGCGCCAGGCGATCCTTGACGTTGAGCACCGCGTAGTTGCGCAGGTACGTCATGTCGTAGCGGCCGGTGGGCGACAGCAGGTGCACCACCATCGTCAGGTCGGGCGAGCTCTTGATCGTCGTGATGCCGAGCCGCTTGACCTCCTCGGGCAGCCGCGCCTCGGCCTGCGAGACGCGGTTCTGCACCAGCTGCTGCGCCTTGTCGGGGTCGGTGCCGAGCTTGAAGGTGACGGTCAGCGTCATCAGGCCGTCGGTGGTGGCCTGGCTGCCCATGTAGAGCATGCCCTCGACGCCGTTGATGGATTCCTCCAGCGGCGTGGCCACCGTCTCGGCGATCACCTGCGGGTTGGCGCCGGGGTAGTTCGCGCGCACCACCACCGAGGGCGGCACGACGTCGGGGTATTCGGACACGGGCAGGCCGCGCACCGCGATCAGGCCGCCGAGGAAGATCAGCAGCGACAGCACGCCGGCGAAGATCGGCCGGTCGATGAAGAATTTGGAGAGGTTCACGTGGGGCTCCCGGGAGTCGTGGGAATGCAGCGGCCTCGCGCCGGAGGGCGACGCGGGCCGTCGGGTCTTGTCGTGATCAGTTCTTGACGGCGTCGTCCGCGGCGCGCATCGCGACCATCTGCGGCGCGATCAGCGCCCCCGGCCGCACGCGCTGCAGGCCGTTGACGACGATGCGCTCGCCCGGCTTCAGGCCGGAGGTGACGATGCGCAGGCCGTCGACGTTGGCGCCGAGCGTGACCTCGCGGTACTGCGCCTTGTCGTCGGCGCCGACCACCATCACGAATTTCTTGCTCTGGTCGGTGCCGACCGCGCGCTCGTTGATCAGCATCGCGGCGTCGGGCTTGACCTGGCCCATGCGCAGGTGCGCGAACTGGCCGGGCATCAGGCTGCCGTCGGCGTTGTCGAACACGGCGCGCACGCGCACGGTGCCGCTGCGGGCGTCGACCTGGTTGTCGACCAGCTGCAGGTGGCCGGCGATGGGGGTGGCGGTATCGGCGACCGTGCCCATCTGCACCGGGATCTTCTCGATCTGCGCCCGCGCGCTGGCGCCGGGCGGCAGCTCGCTCAGCGCGCGCGCGACGATCTGCTCGTCGGCGTCGAAGCTCGCGTAGATCGGGCTGACCGACACCAGC
>DASQCX010000370.1:0-3364 GCA_035634455.1 Burkholderiaceae bacterium | reverse complement strand
GTTCGTGCTCACCGCCTTCTGTGCCACGCTGTTCGCGGTGCTGCAGGTCGCCGATACCGGCTCCGCCGCCGCCGACCGCGGACTGCAGAAGGAGTTCGAGGCCATCATCGCCGCGGTCATCGGCGGCTGCCTGCTCACCGGCGGCTACGGCTCGGTGATCGGGGCGTCGCTGGGCGCGCTGATCTTCGGCATCGTGCAGATCGGCATCGGCTACACGAGCATCGACAACAACTGGTACCGCGTCTTCCTCGGCGCCATGCTGCTGGTGGCGGTGCTGTTCAACAACTTCGTCCGCCGGCGCGTCGCGCTGGGCCGGCGCTGAGCGCTGGGGCACCGCATGTCCGAATTGATCCTGCAGCTCGAGAACGTCTCCAAGTACTTCGGTCCGGTGATCGCGCTGTCCGGCGTGACGCTGCAGCTCGCGCGCGGCGAGGTGCACTGCCTGCTGGGCGACAACGGCGCCGGCAAGAGCACGCTGATCAAGATGCTCGCGGGCGTCTTCGTGCCCGACGAGGGCGAGTACCTCGTCGACGGCAAGCCGGTGCGCTTCCGCTCGCCGCGCGAGGCGCTCGACGCCGGCATCGCCACCGTCTACCAGGATCTCGCGCTGGTGCCGCTGATGAGCGTCGCGCGCAACTTCTTCATGGGCCGCGAGCCGAAACGCCGCCTGTTCGGCGCGCTGCCGGTGATGGACCACGCGCTCGCCGAGCGCACCGCCGCGGAACGCCTGGCCGAGATGGGCATCCGCGTGCGCGACGCCGGCCAGCTGGTGGGCAACATGTCCGGCGGCGAGAAGCAGTGCCTGGCGATCGCGCGCGCGATCCACTTCGGCGCGCGCGTGCTGATCCTCGACGAGCCCACCGCCGCCCTCGGCGTCAAGCAGAGCGTCAACGTGCTCAAGCTGATCGCGCGAGCCCGGGCACGCGGGATCTCGGTCATCTTCATCACGCACAACGTCAACCACGCCTACCCGATCGGCGACCGCTTCACGCTGCTCAATCGCGGCAAGTCGATGGGCACGCATGCGAAGCCCGGCATCTCCAAGGAGGCCGTGCTGGACATGATGGCCGGCGGCGCCGAGATGAAGACGCTGATGCACGACCTCGACGGCGTGACGATCTGACGGCGCCCAATCATGAGCTTCCTGGACATTCCCGCCGGCCGCCGCTTCGACCTCGCCTGCCTCGGCCGCCTCGCCGTCGACCTCTACGCGCAGCAGGTCGGCGCGCGGCTGGAGGACGTCGCCAGCTTCGCGAAATACCTCGGCGGCAGCTCGGCCAACATCGCGTTCGGCGCTGCCCGCCTGGGCCTGCGCGCCGCCATGATCTCGCGCGTGGGCGACGAGCAGATGGGGCGCTTTCTCGTCGAGACCCTGCAGCGCGAAGGCTGCGACACCTCGATGGTGCAGGTCGACCCCGAGCGGCTGACCGCGCTCGCCATCCTCGGGCTGAAGGATCGCGACACCTTCCCGCTGCTGTTCTACCGCGAGAACTGCGCCGACATGGCGATCGCCGCCGACGCGATCGCCGAGCGCTTCGTCGCCGACTGCCGCGCGCTGCTGATCACAGGCACCCACCTGTCGCAGCCCGGCGTGCGCGCTGCGTCGACGCGCGCTCTCGACCTCGCCGCCCGCCACGGCACGCTGCGCGTGCTCGACATCGACTACCGGCCCGTGCTGTGGGGCCTGACCAAGCGCGGCGACGGCCAGACCCGCTTCGTGCCCGACGCGCGCGTCACCGCGAGCCTGCAGGAGATGCTGCCGCGCTTCGACCTGTTGATCGGCACCGAGGAGGAATTCGCCATCGCCGGCGGCGTGCCGGGCGACCTGCTCGCCTCGCTGCGAAGGATCCGCGAACTCACGCCCGCGGCCATGGTCGTCAAGCTGGGGCCGCTCGGCTGCTGCCTCGTCGCCGGCGCGGTGCCTGGACGCCTCGAGGACGCCCCCACGTGCGCGGGCGAACGGGTCGAGGTGCTCAACGTGCTCGGCGCCGGCGACGCTTTCGCCGCCGGACTGATGGCCGGCCTGCTGCGCGGCGAGGACTTCGCCAGCGCCGCGCGCCTGGCCAACGCCTGCGGCGCGATCGTCGTCTCGCGCCATGCCTGCGCACCCGCGATGCCGACGCCGGCGGAGCTGGCGCACTGGTTCGGCGGCCGGCGCGGCGCCGACGTCGCCGCGGATGCGCAGCTCGCGCACCTGCATCGCGTGACCGCCCCGCGCGCCCGCTGGGACGAGCTCAACGTGATGGCGTTCGACCACCGCAGCCAGTTCTTCGAGCTGGCACGGGCCGCGGGCGCGTCCGAGGCGCGGCTGCCGGCGCTCAAGCGATTGCTCGTGCGCGCGGCCGAGCGCGTCGAGGCCAGCCGCGGGCTGCGTGGTCGCCTGGGCGTGCTGGTCGACGACCTCTACGGCGAGGACGCGCTGCACGCCGCCACCGGCCGTGGCTGGTGGGTGGGCCGGCCGGTGGAACTGCCCGGCTCGCGCCCGCTGCGCTTCGACGGCGGGCCCTCGCTGGGCACGCGGCTGGTGCAGTGGCCGCGCGAGCAGGTCGTCAAATGCCTGGTGCTGTATCACCCCGACGACGCGGTCGACCTGCGGCTGCAGCAGGAATCCCGCCTGCAGGAGGTGTGGGCCGCGACGCGCGATTCCGGCCACGAGCTGCTGCTCGAAGTCATCCCGCCCCGCGACGGTTCCGATGCGGCGCAGGCCGACGTCGCCGTCCTGCGCGCCGTGCAGCGCCTCTACACGATCGGCCTGAAGCCCGAATGGTGGAAGCTCGCGCCGATGCAGGCGGCCGGCTGGACCGCGCTCGCGGCACTGGTGGCCGCGCGCGATCCGCATTGCCGCGGCGCCGTCATCCTGGGCCTCAACCAGCCGCTGGACGAACTCGCCCGGGGCTTCGCGGCCGCCACGCATCCGCTCGTCAAGGGTTTCATGGTCGGCCGCTCGCTGTGGGCCGCCCCGGCGCGCGACTGGCTGCGCGGGGGACTCGACGACGACGCTTTCGTGGCCGCCGTCGCCGCGAACTTCGAGACGCTGGTGGACGCGTGGCGCGCCTCGCGGCCGTCGTCATCGCCGGCCTGTCCTCCCGTTCACGACACCGCGCAGCCCGTGCCGCGCCCGGCCTGAAAGCCCAGCCGATGAAGACGATCCGACTCACCCTGGCGCAGGCCCTCGTGCGCCACCTCGCGGCGCTGCGCGTCGAGCTCGACGACGGCCGCGTCGTGCCCTACTGCGGCGGCGTGTTCGCCATCTTCGGCCACGGCAACGTCGCCGGGCTGGGCGAGGCGCTGCACGCGTCGCGCGCGAGCCTGCCCACCTGGCGCGCCCACAACGAGCAGGCGATGGCCCACGCGGCGATCGGCT
>DASQCX010000369.1:0-5911 GCA_035634455.1 Burkholderiaceae bacterium | reverse complement strand
ACCGCCTTCATGCACGGACGGCCGGGCGCGTTCGACCTGGCGGTATCGGCCGACACGCTCAACTACTTCGGCGAGCTGGGCGAGGTCGCGGCCGCCGTGCACGGCGCGCTGCGGGCCGGCGGTCGCTTCGTCTTCACGCTGGAGGCGCTGGGCGACGGCGAGTCCGGCACGCACCGGCTGCAGGACAACGGCCGCTACGCGCACGACGGCGCGCACGCCCGGGCCGTGTTCGAGACGGCGGGCCTGCAGGTCGACGCGCCGGTGCCGGTCGTGTTGCGCGACGAGGGCGAGGCGCCCGCGCGCGGCTGGCTGGTGGCGGCGCGACGGCCGTAGCGCCCCGCGCGCGTCACGCGCGGGCGGGCGACGCGATCATTCCGTCTCGTCGTCCGCCAGCACGCTGCCGTAGACCTCGTGCGCGACCGCCTTGATCGCGCGCAGCATCACCCGCGCTGCGGGCGCGAGCAGGCGGTCGGTGCGGGTGATCAGGCCGAAGGCGTCCATCTTGCAGGGCAGCTCCACCGGCAGGATCGCGACCAGGCCGTGCTCCTGGTAGTACAGCGCGACGTCCGATGCCACGACGGCGATGAGGTCGCTCTGGCCCAGCATCTTCGTCATGAACAGCAGGGCGGTGGTCTCGATCAGGTCGCTGGGGGCGGCCAGGCCGTCCTCGTGGAACATCAGCTCGAAGCGGTGGCGCAGCACGCTGCCGGTGGGCGGCACGATCCAGCCGTGGCGTTCCAGGTCCTGCAGCTTGAGCGTGGCGTGCTCCATCAGCGGATGGCCTGGACGCACGACGGCGGCGACCGGCTCCTCGACCAGCGCCTCGTAGCGCAGGTCGCTCTTGTCGTGGCGCGCGAACAGCCGGCCCACGACCATGTCGAGCTTGCCTTGCGACAGGCGGTCGATCAGCACGTCGCTGGTCTCGACCTGCACGCCCACGCGCAGCGACGGATGCGCCGCCTTGACCTGCGCCACCGCGTCGGGCAGCAGCGTGATGGCCGGCGCGGTGATGGTGCCGATGCTCACGGAACCGAAGCGGCCGGCCTTGAGCGCGTCGATCTCCTCGTGCGCCTGGCTCAGGCTGGCCAGCGCCATGCGCGCGTGGCGGATCATGGTTTCCCCGTACCACGTTGGGCGCACGCCACGCGGCAAGCGGTCGAACAGGCGCACCTCGAGCATGTCCTCGAGATCCTTCAGCAGCTTGGAGGCGGCGGGCTGCGTCATGTTGAGCACCTGCGCGGCGCCGTGGATGTTGCCTTCCTCCTCCATCGCCACGAGGAGCAGCAGCTGGCGGGTCTTGAGGCGGGCGCGGATGAACCAGTGGGTGTCGGAGGTGGACATGTTTCCTGGCGGGTGGGATCGGCCTGAGACTATGCTCGAATGTATATGGCAAGGTGCCAAAAATCTATTAGGCAGTTATCTCAGCGGTTCGTACCATCGCGGCGATCGAGGGCTTTTCAGGCGGCCGTCGCGGCCTCGTGCCCACGCATCCCGAACGCGCCCGACGATGATCGACAACCCGAGCCGATGACGGCCGACATTTGGAGACGAGACGTGAAATTCATCAAGTCAGTGCTGGCCGCCGTGGCCATCGGCGTGATCACCGTGGGTGTCGCGCAGGCGCAGGACAAGGGCACGGTGGGCATCGCGATGCCGACGAAGTCGTCCGCGCGCTGGATCGCCGACGGCGACAACATGGTCAAGGTGCTGCAGGCGCGCGGCTACAAGACCGACCTGCAATACGCCGAGGACGACATCCCGAACCAGCTCGCCCAGATCGAGAACATGGTCACCAAGGGCGACAAGGTGCTGGTGATCGCGTCGATCGACGGCACCACGCTGTCCAACGTGCTGCAGAAGGCCGCCGACAAGGGCATCAAGGTCATCGCCTACGACCGCCTGATCAAGGGCTCGAAGAACGTCGACTACTACGCCACCTTCGACAACTTCCAGGTCGGCGTGCTGCAGGCCAGCTCCATCGTCGACGCGCTCAAGCTCAAGACCGCCAAGGGCCCGTTCAACATCGAGCTGTTCGGCGGCTCGCCGGACGACAACAACGCGTTCTTCTTCTACAACGGCGCGATGTCGGTGCTCAAGCCCTACGTCGATTCCGGCAAGCTGGTGGTGCGCAGCAAGCAGCTGGGCATGGACAAGGTCTCCACGCTGCGCTGGGACGGCGCGGTGGCGCAGGCGCGCATGGACAACCTGCTGTCGGCGTTCTACGCGAACGCGCACGTCGACGCGGTGCTGTCGCCGTACGACGGCCTGTCGATCGGCATCCTGTCCTCGCTCAAGGGCGTGGGCTACGGCAAGGGCGGCGTGGCGATGCCCGTCGTCACGGGCCAGGACGCGGAGGTGCCGTCGGTCAAGTCCATCCTCGCCGGCGAGCAGACCACGACGATCTTCAAGGACACGCGCGAGCTCGCCAAGGTCACGGCCGGCATGGTCGACGCGGTGCTGGGCGGCAAGGCGCCGGAGATCAACGACACCAAGACGTACAACAACGGCGTCAAGGTCGTGCCGTCGTACCTGCTCAAGCCGGTGCTGGTGGACAAGACGAACTGGCACCACATCCTGATCGACAGCGGCTACTACAAGGAATCGCAGATCAAGTGACGAGCCCGGGCCGCGCATTTCAATGAACGAGACCTTGCAACGCGATGGGACCCCGGCAGCCGCCTCGGCGGCCGTCGGCGGCCCCATCCTGGAGATGCGTGGCATCCGCAAGACCTTCCCCGGCGTCGTCGCGCTGGACAACGTCGACCTGACGGTGCGCGCCGGCGAGATCCACGCGATCGTCGGCGAGAACGGCGCCGGCAAGTCGACGCTGATGAAGGTGCTCAGCGGCGTCTACCCGCACGGCAGCTACGAGGGCGAGATCCATTTCGAGGGCAGTCCGCGCCGGTTCTCGGACATCGCCGACAGCGAGGACTGCGGCATCATCATCATCCACCAGGAGCTGGCGCTGGTGCCGCTGCTGTCGATCGCCGAGAACATCTTCCTCGGCAACGAGCCGCAGCGCTGGGGCATCATCGACTGGGCCGAGGCCACGCGCCGCACGCGCGAGCTGCTGGCCAAGGTGGGGCTCAAGGAGTCGCCGTCCGCGCTGATCACCAACCTGGGCGTCGGCAAGCAGCAGCTGGTGGAGATCGCCAAGGCGCTGGCCAAGCGCGTGCGGCTGCTGATCCTGGACGAGCCCACCGCCAGCCTCAACGAGCACGACAGCCAGGCGCTGCTCGATCTCCTGCTGGAGCTCAAGGCGCACGGCATCGCCTGCATCCTGATCTCGCACAAGCTCAACGAGATCTCGCGCGTGGCCGACGCCATCACCGTGCTGCGCGACGGCTCGACGGTGCAGTCGATCGATTGCAAGGCCGGGCCCGTCAGCGAGGACCACATCATCCGCGCGATGGTCGGCCGCGAGCTGGCCGACCGCTACCCGCCGCGCGCGCGTCTCGCGCCCGAGGCGGGCGAGACGGTGTTCGAGGTCCGCGACTGGCACGTCGCGCATCCGGCGCACGCCGACCGCGACGTGGTCAAGGGCGTCAGCCTCAAGGTCAAGCGCGGCGAGATCGTCGGCATCGCCGGCCTGATGGGCGCCGGCCGCACCGAACTGGCGATGAGCGTGTTCGGCCGCGCGTACGGCCAGCGCATCCGCGGCGAGGTGGCGATGCACGGCCGGGCGATCGACGTCTCGACGATCGAGAAGGCGATCGGCCACGGCATCGCGTACGTGACCGAGGACCGCAAGGGCCTGGGGCTGCTGCTGGAGGACGACATCCGCCGCAACATCAGCCTGGCCAACCTGAAGGCGGTGTCCACGGGCGGCGTGATCGACGGCGGCGCCGAGTTCAAGGCGGCGGCGGAGTACCGGCGCAAGCTCAACATACGCTGCGCCAACGTCATGCAGCAGACGGTCAACCTGTCGGGTGGCAACCAGCAGAAGGTGGTGCTGGGCAAGTGGCTGTTCTCGAAACCCGAGCTGCTGATCCTCGACGAGCCCACGCGCGGCATCGACGTCGGCGCCAAGTTCGAGATCTATTCGATCATGGCCGCGCTCGCCGACGAGGGCAAGTGCATCCTGATGATCTCCTCCGAGATGCCCGAGCTGCTGGGCATGTGCGACCGCATCTACGTCATGAACGAAGGCCGCTTCGTCGGCGAGTTCGCGGCGGCCGACGCGTCGCAGGAGAAGATCATGCGGGCGATCGTGAAGCAAGGTCTGGTGTGATCGTGGCGTCGCCGCGTCATTCCGCAAAGAAGGCAGGCGTGCGCGGCACGCCGGCAGCATCATGAGCATCATGGAAGAAAAGATGGTTCCCAAGATCGCCGATGCGGCGCCCGCGCGCAGCTATGGCGGTTTCCTGAAGAACAACATCCGCGAGTACGGCATGCTGCTGTCGCTCGTGGCGATCATGGCGTTCTTCCAGTACATGACCGACGGCACGCTGCTCAAGCCGTTGAACCTGACCAACCTGATCCTGCAGAACAGCTACATCGTCATCATGGCGCTGGGCATGCTGCTGGTGATCGTGGCGGGGCACATCGACCTGTCGGTGGGCTCGGTGTCGGGCTTCATCGGCGCGCTGGCCGCGGTGCTGATGGTCAACTACAACTGGAACTTCGCCGCGGCCTCGCTGCTGTGCCTGGTCGTCGGCGCGGTGATCGGCGGCGCGCAGGGCTGGTTCGTGGCGTGGCTGAAGATCCCCTCGTTCATCGTCACGCTGGCCGGCATGCTGGTGTTCAAGGGACTGGCGCTGGCGCTGCTGCAAGGGCAGTCGGTCGGGCCGTTCCCAGACGACTTCCAGCTGCTCAGCTCGGGCTTCATCCCCGACTTCTTCCACGGCGAGACGCTGCGCATCAGCTCGCTGGCGATCGGCGCGATCGTCGCCGCGGTGCTGTTCGCGTCCAAGCTGCGCGAGCGCGCGCACCACGTCAGGCACGCGATGGAGGAGGAGCCGGCCGCGTTCTTCCTGGCCAAGAACATCGCGTTCGCAGCCGTCATTGTCTGGTTCTGCTGGATGCTGGCCTCCTACAAGGGCCTGCCCAACGTGCTGATCGTGATGTTCGCGCTGATGCTGGTCTACGACTTCGTCACGCGCCGCACCACCATCGGCCGCCGCATCTACGCGCTCGGCGGCAACGCCAAGGCGGCACGGCTGTCCGGCATCAAGACGGAGCGCCTCGCGTTCCTGACCTTCGTCAACATGGGCGCGCTGTCCGCGCTCGCGGGCCTGGTCTTCGCGGCCCGGCTCAACACCGCGACGCCCAAGGCCGGCCTCGGCTTCGAGCTGGACGTGATCGCGGCCTGCTTCATCGGCGGCGCCTCGGCCTCGGGCGGCGTCGGCAAGGTTCTCGGCGCCGTCATCGGCGCCTTCGTGATGGGCGTGATGAACAACGGCATGTCCATCCTCGGCATCGGCATCGACTACCAGCAGGTGATCAAGGGCATCGTCCTGCTCGCTGCCGTGTGCGTCGACGTCTACAACAAGAACAAGTGACCTCGGGCGTCCGGCGGGGGCCGGGCGCCGTCGGCCAGCGCGCACGCAAGAGGCGAGCGGCCGAGCCTTGCAGTCCTCGAGCGCCTTCGCGGCGCGGCAGTTGCGTTGGGTTTTCCCGCGCAGGGCGGAGCCTTGCCCTGCGTTTCCATGACCTCTCAAGCTCGTTCAGGAGACAGACAAACATGACCACCTCGCTTCGAACCACGGCTCTCTCGCGCGCCGCCATCGCCTGCCTGGCAGGCCTTCTCGGCGCATCGGCCGCCCATGCCGTCGACTGGACCGGCTACCTGCGCGGCGGCCCCGCGGCCACCGACGTCTCAGGCAAGTCGCGCCAGTGCTACGGCATCGGCCCGCTCAAGTACCGCCTGGGCAACGAGTGCGACTTCTACGGCGAGTTCCAGCTGGCCCAG
>DASQCX010000368.1:0-1795 GCA_035634455.1 Burkholderiaceae bacterium | reverse complement strand
TACTGCGTGCTGTATCTCGCCTCCGACGCCAGCAGCTTCCTGACCGGCCAGTTGCTCAGCCCCAACGGCGGCGTCTCCATGCACTACTAGCGGTCAGCTCAGCCGCACCAGGTCGAACTGGCCCGTCGTGGTGTCGGCTACCACGACCCCCGGCGACGGCCCGACCAGCAGCACGGCCTGTCCCACCGCGACGCCGTCGTTCATGGACCCGTGCACGTCGATGCGCAGCACGCACGACGACGGGGCGGGTGTCGAGGGGCACGCCGCGTTGCCCGACGGCACCAGCACCAGCGGGCCGGCCTGCGTGTCGGCGACCGAGTCGTTGACGCTGCCACTGAAGGAGTCGAGGGCGTCGAGCGTCGAGCTGTCGTAGGTGGCGAACTGGGCATCGAGGCCCTGGCCGGCCGGCTCGTTGGCCCACACCGCCCCGCCGGCGTAGCTGTCGACGTACTGCACGCCTCCGCCCTCCGCGTTCGGCGCGTTCGCCAACGCCGCCCCCACCTGGGTCGTGCCGTCGGGCCGGCGCACGGCCAGGCGGCGGCCGGTCGTCTCGTAGTAGATCGATCCGTCGGGGCCGATGGCGTCGCCGAGACCCACGAGGAGTTTCTTCGGGGCCACCGCGGACGCCGGCGTGATGCTGTAGACGGTGGTCGTGTTGCCCTGCGTGATCGAGACGTCGACGAGGCCGGCGACGGCCGTCATCGCCACCAGGCTGTCGTCGGAGGCGTTCGCCGCGTGCACCGGGGGCAACGACCACTGGGTGCCCTGGTTGCCGCTGGCGCGGTCGAAGGCCACCACGCTCGTGTAGCTGGCCACGTACAGGTTGGCGGAGTCGACGGCGAGCGCGGCCACGCCGCCGGGCATGTGCTCGGCCACGGCGGCGGGCCCGTTGCCGTCGATCACCCACACGACGGTGGGCGCGCCGCTCGTCGGGTTCTGTGGTGCCGCGAAGACGGCGCCGTCGGGGCCGGCGGTGGCGGTCACCCGGTCGGCCGCGAAGGGCAGCGCGATGGGTGCGCTCGTGGTCAGCGGGCCCGATGTCGACGCCGGCGGCAACGTGGTCGTGGTGCTGGTCGACGACGTCGACGCCACCGACGTGGTCGTCGTGCTGGAGCCGGCGGGGGTCGACGGGCTCGAGCTGCACGACGCCAGGGCGAGCGCGCCGAGTGCGACCAGTGCGAGCGGTGCCAGCGGTCCCGCGACCCGCGCCGGCTGCGCCGCGTGCGGGCGCCAGGGTCGATTCCCGCGCATCGAGCCAGTATGGCGTGCCGCTCTTGACGGTACGGTGCACCCATGGTGACCACCCGCGACATCTCCTACGAGGCCGACGGCCGCACGATGATCGGCATGCTGGCCGTGCCCGACGGCGACGGCCGACGACCCGGGATCCTCGTCTGCCACGAGGGACCCGGGCTCGACGACCACGCAAAGGGACGCGCCGAGCGTTTGGCCGGCGAACTCGGCTACGTCGCCTTTGCGCTCGACTACCACGGCGACGGCAAGCCACTCGACGACCGCGAGCAGATGATGGCGCGCATCGGCGAGTTCCGCGCCGACCCGCTGCGGGCGCGCGCCGTCGGCCTCGCCGGCCTCGACGTGCTGTGCGCCGAGCCGCGCACCGACCGCGACAAACTCGCCGCCATCGGCTATTGCTTCGGCGGCACGCTCTCCTTGGAGCTGGCGCGCGGGGGTGCCGACCTCAAGGCGGCCGTCGGGTTCCACGCCGGCCTCGGTACGACGCGGCCAGAGGACGCCCGCGCCATCACGGGCAAGGTGTTGGCGCTGATCGGAGCCG
>DASQCX010000367.1:0-5786 GCA_035634455.1 Burkholderiaceae bacterium | reverse complement strand
CAGGCCCATGCGACCGCCAGCGCGGGCGACGTGACCGCACGGTGCCAGCGCCGCATCGCGACAGCCAGGCGGCGCTCGCGCGCCAGCGCGCCGGCCTCCTGATCGCTGAGCGCCGCCAGCAGCAGCGCGCCCGCGAGCAGGCCCGCGACGAACACGATGTCCGCCGTGACGTGCAGCAGCGTCACGAGGTCGTAGCGCGCGGCGGGACTCATCGCGTCGCCAGCGACAGCGAGGCCCGCGGGGTCCAGGCATCGCCGCCGGCCGTGTGCAGCGCCGGCGCGGCCAGGAACAGGCGGTCGCTGGTGATGCCCTTGGCCACCAGCGCGTCGCGCACGGCGATGGCGCGCGCCAGCGCCTGCTGGCGCATCGCCTCGTCGTTGACCGGCACGTTCTTGCGCAGCAGTTCCTCCATCTCGGCGTCCGGCAGGTCCTTGGCCATGCCGACGAGGTTGCGCGGCTTGTCGGGGATGCGCGTCTGCTTGTAGAGCGTCTTCAGCAGCGCCGAGCGCGTGGCCGCCGGCAGCGCGGCCCCGCTCGCGGCGCCGGCGGGCACGCCGGCGCGCAGCGCGTCGTCGCGCGCCATCGTGCGCAGCTGCGACTCGATGTTCTCGCGCTGCCAGTCGGCGCGCTCGGCCTGCGGGTCGGCGCTGCCGGTGATGGTCATCTGCAGGGCGGGGCGGTCGTCCAGGGCCTTGGCGACCTTGTCCAGCGAGGCCGCGCTGGCGTCGGTCATCACGGCCGTGCCGGGCCGGAACTCGATCGCGCCCGGGTCGGGGCCGCCGCCGCCGTTGGCGATGCCGGCGATCAGCGAGAACGGCGAGGTCACGGCCTTGAGCAGCAGGTTGCCGATCAGGCGCACGATGATGCCGCCGACGCTGAACTGCGGGTCGTTGAGGCTGCCGCTGATCGGCAGGTTGATGTCGATGACGCCGTTGCGGTCCTTGAGCAGCGCCACGGCCAGGCGCACCGGCAGCTTGGTGGCGTCCGGCGAGGCGATCGGCTGGCCGAAGGTCAGCTGGTTCAGGATCACCTGGTTCTTCGCGTCGAGGTGGCCCTGCGCGTCGATCTTGTAGGCGACGTCCATGCTGAGCTTGCCGCGCTCGATCGCGTAGCCCGCGTACTTGCCGGCGTAGGGCGACAGCGGCGCGAGCTCGAGGTCGGTGGCCTTGGCCTGGATGTCGAGCGCCAGCGGACGCGCGAGCGGGTTCACCTGGCCCGAGATGTCCAGGATCGCGGTGCCCTCGGCGCGGCCGTGCAGCTGCAGCGCCGCCATGTCGCGCGAGCTCGTGCCGAACGGGCCCAGCGAGCCGTTGAGCTCCGTCAGCGCGGCGCTGTAGTTCGGCTTGACGAAGTGGTCGGCGTAGTCGACGTGGCCGTCGACCAGGCGGATGCCGCCGATGGCGATATCGATCGGCAGCGGCGCGGACGCGGCCGCCGCCGGCGCGGATGCCGCCGTCGCCACCGCGGCCGCCGGCTGCGAGGCGGCCTGCGACGCCGCGTCGGCCGGCGGCGCGGCGGCGGCGTCGTTGCCGCCGATGTCCTGCAGGTTCAGCCGTCCTTGCTCGGTGACGAGCACGCGCGCGAACAGCTCGTCGATCTCCACCATGCCCACGTCCAGCCGCGGCTTGGCCGCGGGCTTCAGCGCGAACTTCACGCCCTTGAGCGAGAGCGACTCCCACCCGAGCAACTCGTCCGGCGACCCGCCGGACGTCGCGGACGACGCCGCGGCCGACGGCCTGGCGGCGGACAGCGTCGTGAGGTGCACGTCGCCCAGCAGCGCGTCGCCGGCGGTGGACACCGACAGGCCCGACGGCGCCGACGACAGGTCGACGCGGCCCGTGTAGCCGGCCTCGGCGCGCAGCAGGGCGACGGGCAGCTTGTCGGCCACCCATGGCGTCACGAGCGTGACCGGGAAGCGCACGATGCGCACGTCGCCGCGCGCCGCCAGCGGGCTGGCGCCCAGCGTGCCCTTCCAGCTCAGCTCGCCGCCGCGCGTCGACTTCTTGCCGGACGTCGACGGCCGCCCGACGCGCGCGCTCAGCGCCACCTTCGCGGGCGGCTGCGGATGGTCGCCGAACCAGGAGAAGTCCTTCACGTCCAGCTGCAGCTGGCGCAGCTCGGCGCGCAGCGGCGGCAGGCGCTGTCCGGGATGCAGCGAGGCGTCGGTGAACTGCGCGAAGCCGTCGTCCAGGCTGGCGCTGCGCACCTGCACGTGCCAGGGCGGCGCGGCGGTCGACGAGGCGGCGGGCGCGGCCGGCGCGGCGGCCGTCCCGCTCGCGCGCAGCCAGTGCGCGGCGTCGATCTGGCCGGCCGCGTCGCGCGCGACCTGCACGTCGGGATGGACCAGCTTCACGCTGCCGAGCGTCACGGCGCGCGCGGGCACGTCGACCTGCAGGTCGGCGACGGCCAGCCGGTCCCAGCTCGCGGCCGGGGCGGCGCCGGGCGGCTGCACGCGCAGCGCATCGAGCGAGGCCTCGGACAGCGCGATCCTGAGCGCCGGCGCGTCGGCCTTGCCCGACCACGTCAGCGCCGCCTTCGCGCCGAGGCGGCCATCGACGCGCGGCACGAGCACCTGCGCGAGGTAGGGCGCCAGCGACTGCAGCGACAGGTCGCTCAGCGTGATCGCCACCTGCGCGTCCGTTGCGCTCGCCTTGCCTTCGAGCGCGAGGCGAGCGCTGCCCGGCGCCGATGCGGCCGACGCCGCGCTCGCGGCCTGCGCGACGATGTTGGCCGAGGCCGTGAACGACGTCGGCGCCGTCGACGGCCACTGGATCGCCTTCGCGTTCAGCGCGAGGCCGTCCAGCGCCAGCGCGGCCGCCGGCTTCGTCGACGCGTCGTTCCAGAAGATGCGGCTGTCGGCGATGTCCAGCGCGGCGATGCGCACGTCCCAGGGCGCTGCCGGCGCCGCGTCGGCAGCGCTCGCTGCGCTCGCGGGCGTGCTGGCCACGGCGGCGGTCTTCGCGGGCGCAGGCTTGGCCGACGGGCCTTCGCGCAGCGGATCGACGTCGCCGTCCGCAGCGCGATCCAGGTGCCACTGCACGCCGTCCAGCCGCACGCTGTCGAAGGCCAGCTTGTGCGCCAGCGGCTGCACGTCGGCCAGGCCCACGCGCACCTGCTTCCAGGCCAGCAGCGGCTGGCCGCCGGTGCTGTCGGCCGCGACGTCGCGCGCCGCGACCCAGCCCTTGAGCGACATGCTGGTCGCGCCCTGCGCCGGCTGCGTGAACGCCAGCGCGAGGTCGGCCGACAGCGCCCCGGCGGTCAGGCGCAGCGGCAACGAGTCGGGCAGGTAGCCGAGGTAGGGGCGGACGTCGAGGTCGGCCAGCGTCAGCTTGAGCGTGCCGTGGTCGGTGGCCGCGAACGGCGTCGCCTGCGCGGCGCTGTCGAACGGCGCGCCGTTGAGGCGGAACGCCAGGTGCGGCTGCACGGTGACGTCGACCTTGGCCGGCAGGTTCGACAGGAACGGCAGCGAGAGCTCGAACTTGTCGACCACGTGCACCTGCTTCTCCGGCCTGTCGTCGAAACGCAGCGCGAGGTCGTGCACCTGCAGGTTGTACAGCGCGAAGTGCGCGGGCTCGGACGGCTTGGCGTCGGGCTTGGGCGCGAAGCGGTGGATCAGGTCGTCGATGTCGTAGTGCCCGGGCGCCGTGCGCGCCAGCGCGATGCGCGCCTGGTCGACGTCGACCGCCTCGATGACGGGCGCCAGCCGGAAGATCGAAGACAGCGCGACGTTGGCGCGCACGCGGGCCACGCGCAGCAGCGGCGTCGACGCGGCGGGGGCCGCCGGGGCGGCGGACGCGGCCGGCGCGGCGCCGACGGCGAGGTCGTGCAGCACGATCTCGAGGGCCCAGGGGTGGAAGTCGACCCCGCCCAGCGTCACGTCGCGCCCGAGCGCGGCCGACAACTGCTTCGGCGCCTGCCACTTGACCAGCGGCGGCACCAGCGCCCAGGTCACCACCCACAGCGCCAGCACGGCGGCCACCGCCGCGGCCAGCCGCCGCATCCACTTGCCCTTCACCATCTGGCTCCCGGCGCCGTCGTCGTCGGCGCAAGTGGGGAGTATCCGGGAATTCGATGACCGGCGTCTGCGCGCATGGCGTCGCGGGGCGCGGACGTCCGACGTGGCCGTGTGTCCACTGTGACGCAAAGTGGCCAAACCCCCGACACGCGGGCGGGTTCTACTGCGGGCGACCCTGATCGATGGGTATTCCGGCAGCGCAACCTTCCTCTTTCCTCCCTGGCTGCCGGCTTCGCAGCCCGGCCTCACCGCCGGGCTGCTTTTCTATGCGCGGCCCGCTTCTCAGCGTTCGGGGTACTGCGGCGGCAGCACGTCGGGCTGCTGGTCCGCCGGCTGGTGCTCGCCGCCGGGCATGCCCACGCCGGGGCCGACCGGGTAGCCGTAGGTGCCGGCGCCGCCGGTGTCGGCGAGGTCGATTTCCGCCCGGCCACCGTCCACGGCACGCAGGTCGCCGCCCGCGTAGCCGCCGGCCCGGCCTTCGTAGACGCCGTCGTCGGCGACGGCGTTCGGGCTCTGCAGGGGGACGTCCCCCTCCGGGGCGAGGGCGCGCTCCGCCGGGCTGAGGCGATCGCGGTACGGGCCGGCCGCATGGTCGCGCGACAGAGCGGGATCGTGGGCGCTGGGGTTCTCGAGGGCAGGGGGCATGGCGGGCTCTCCGATGGCGTGCCGGGCATGGCGCCTTTCGCCCGGAGCAAACCGGGTGCCGCATCGCGCCGAGCGCGGGAGCGGGACCGGTCGGGCCAGGCGGATCGCCGCACCGAGCGTATCGCTTCGCCATGCCCGGGACGCGACCGGGGAGACGTGAACTTGTTCTCGCCGTGGGCCGCCCGCGGCTCATCGATGGCGTGCCGATGTCGATATGGACGGCAGGTGCCGTGCCGGATCGTCCGCGAGGATGCGGGCGCGGCCGGAGCCCACCACGATCACGTACCGGAGACGCGCATGAAGTCGAACAGCATCCCTCGAAGCCTCGTCGTGGCCGCCGCGATGGCCCTGTCGTCGGCCGCCGCCTGCGCGGCGTCGGGCGAGCTGCGCGCGCTGAGCGAGACGGAGATGGCGGACGTCTACGGCCGCGGCATCGCGCCGCCGGCGCTGGCCGCGTTCGGTGCGCTGTCCGCGTCGGAGCAGGGCGGTGCCTATGCGAGCGCTTCGGCCACCGACCTGGCCGCGGCGATGAGCGACCTGTCCGCCGACGGCGCGCAAGGCCTCGATCGCCAGCTGGCGCAGCAGCGCGTGCAAGCGGCTTCCGCTGGCGTGCAGGCGACGGTCAAGCTGGCCGAGACCGTCACGCTCGCCGGCCAGGTGCTGTCGCCGCTGAATCCGCTGGCGGCGCTGTCCGCGTTGCCGTTCCCGCTGCTGTTCACGCTGCCGACGCTGCCCAGCCTGCCGGCGATCAACAACAAGCACTGAAGCCGCCGCGCGCGTCACGCGCGCACGCGAGCTCAGGGCAGCGTCAACGCGAGGCTGGCCGAACCGGCGCTCGACAGGTCGACCGGGCTGCCCGCGCGCGACCAGCGGCCGCTCGTGGCGTCCGCGCCGGCCTTCCAGGTGTGGACGGCGACGTTGTAGAGCGTCGCGCCGGGCGCCGCCGTGGACGCGCCGCTGGGCAGCGTGACGGCCACCGAGCCGCCGCCGGCGACCAGCGACGATGCGTTCGCCACGGCGACGGTGCCGCCCGCGTTCGTGACCACCACCTCCGCGTTGTCTGCGGCGTTCGACGCGGAGCCTGACAGGGTCACCGTCAGCGTACCGTCCGCGAAGCCCGAGCGGC
>DASQCX010000366.1:0-3889 GCA_035634455.1 Burkholderiaceae bacterium | reverse complement strand
CAGGAGTCGCACGGCTACAAGGACCTGAAGATCGGCGGCTACATGGACCCGACCTTCATCTACAACGTCGCCCAGCGCCGCGCGGGCTTCCAGTTCCTGAACCCGGTGCACGAGGACGGCTACAACTACGACAACTCGTACTTCGGCACCGTCAACCTCGACTTCCAGAAGGAGCTCGAGGGCGGCACCCGGTGGCGCCTGACGCTGATGCCGCAGCGCGGCGCCGGCATCGTGGCCGACCCGAGCAGCTACTCCATCGTGCACGAGGCCTCTTTCTCGATCCCGATGGGCGACCTGCAGACGCGCTTCATCGGCGGCCAGATCCCCGACTGGTCCGGCTACGAGTACATCCAGGCGACGACGACGAAGCTCGTCACGCGCGGCCTGCTGCTCGACTTCACCGAGCCCACCGCCTACACCGCCGCCGGCATGGAGATCATCCGCGGCAAGTGGGACGTCAAGGGTGTCGTCGGCAACTTCAACACCTCGATGCAGCCGCCGGGCGGCCTCTCGCCGGTGCTGGCCTACCGCGTCGACTACTCCAAGGGCGAGTTCTCGGGCTGGGGCCTGGCCGGCGTCGAGGGCAAGGTGCACAACTACAACTACGACACCGGCGTGATCGGCGGCGCGTCGCAGAACACGATGCTGCACCTGTTCGAGGCCGACGCGTACTTCATCCGCGGCGACTTGACGCTGCAGGGCCAGGTCGGCTTCGGCCAGCAGAAGGGCGCGGCCATCACGCCGGATGCCAACGGCAACGCGCGCACCGCGCAGTGGTGGGGCCTGTCCGGCCTGGCGGCCTGGAAGTTCGAGCCGCGCCTCGAGGGCGTGATCCGCGCCGACTACATCAACGACCACAAGAACGGCGGCGGCCTGCTGGGCTACACCGGCTATTACGACGGCCAGGGCGCGCTGGGCGATACCCGCAACGGCTTCGGCGTCTCGCCCGACTGCACGCTGGGCGCGGACTGCAAGGGCGCCAACCGCACGGCCGTCGCGATGGGCTTGAACTACCTGCTGACCGCCAACACCACCATCAAGGCCGAGTACCGCCTCGACCTCGCGAGCCAGGCCGTGTTCCTGGACGTCAAGACCGGCACCTACAAGAAGAACAATTCCCTTCTGGGCGCCACGATGGTGGTCGGCTTCTAAACTGGCACGATCCGGGGTCGCGACCCGAGCGGCCCACCCACGAGGGCCGGCCACGAGCCGGCCCTCGTCGATTTCGACTGGAGACACCGATGAGCACCACCCCGAACTGGGCCGAGCGCGCCACCGCGTTGAAGATCGACGGCCGCATGCTGGTCGACGGCAAGCGCATGGCCACGCAGACCGGCGAGACCTTCGCCAAGCATTCCCCCATCGACGCCCGCCTGCTGGGCACTATCGCCCGCGGCGTCGCGGCCGACGTCGACCTGGCCGTGCGCTCGGCGCGCGCCGCGTTCGAGGACGGCCGCTGGGCCGGCAAGTCGCCCGCCGCGCGCAAGAAGGTGCTGCAGCGCTTCGCCGAGCTGATCACGGGCGCCAAGGAGGAACTCGCGCTGCTCGAGACGCTGGACATGGGCAAGCCCATCCAGTACTCGCTGTCGGTGGACGTGCCCGCCGCGGCGCGCTGCATCGCCTGGTACGCCGAGGCCGTCGACAAGATCTACGACGAGATCGCCCCCACGGCCGCGAGCGCGCTCGCGCTCGTCACGCGCGAGCCCATGGGCGTGATCGGCGTCATCGTGCCCTGGAACTACCCGATGATCATGGCCGCGTGGAAGCTGGGCCCGGCGCTGGCCGCCGGCAATTCGGTCGTCCTCAAGCCCAGCGAGAAGAGCCCGCTGACCGCGCTGCGCATGGCCGAGCTCGCGCTCGAGGCCGGCCTGCCGCCGGGCGTGTTCAACGTCGTGCCCGGCTACGGCCACGAGGCCGGCGAGGCGCTGGCGCTGCACATGGAGGTCGACGCGATCGGCTTCACCGGCTCCACGCGCGTGGGCCGCCGCATGTACGAGTACGCCGGCAAGTCCAACCTGAAGCGCGTCTACAACGAGCTGGGCGGCAAGTCGGCCTTCGTCGTGTTCGACGACTTCGCCAACGTCGCGCGCGCCGCCAGGACGGTCGCCGGCGGCATGTTCTTCAACCAGGGCGAGTCCTGCAACGCGCCGTCGCGCGTGCTGGTGCACGACGCCATCGCCGACGAGTTCATCGCCACGCTGCGCACCGAGGCGCCCAAGTACGCCCCGGCCGACCCGCTGGACGCGCAGACCGAGATGGGCGCGCTGGTCGACGACACGCAGCTGCGCACGGTGCTCGGCTACATCGAGGCAGGCAACGCGCAGGGCGCGCGCGTCGTCAGCGGCGGCAAGCAGGCGCGCGCCGAGACGGGCGGCTACTACGTCGAGCCGACGGTGTTCGACAACGTCACCAACGACATGAAGATCGCCCAGGAGGAGATCTTCGGGCCGGTGATGGCCGTGCTGCGCTTCAGTACCGAGGACGAGGCGATCGCCATCGCCAACGGCTCGACCTACGGCCTGCAGGCCAGCGTCTGGAGCGACAACATCAACCGCGCCCACCGCGTCGCCCGCGCGCTGCGCGCCGGCACCGTGCACGTCAACTCGTACGACGAGGACGACATCACCGTGCCGTTCGGCGGCTACAAGCAGAGCGGCAACGGGCGCGACAAGTCGCTGCACGCGTTCGACAAGTACACCGAGCTCAAGACGACCTGGATCCGGATCGACGGCCAGAAGTAGCCGTCCGCCGCGTCCGATCCTTCTTCGCAGCAACCGTCCCGCGGGCCCTGGCGCCCGCGGGCGCCTGAACACGCCCGTCCATGACCTCCCATCCGACCGACGACCAGCTCGCCACCCTCCAGGCCACGCTGCGCCAGCAAGGCGTCCACACGCTGCTGGCGCAGTTCGTGGACATGCACGGCACGCCCAAGGGCAAGTGGGTGCCACTGCACCAGCTGGCGGCGCTGGCGCGCGACGGCGCCGGCTTCGCCGGGCCGTCGATCTGGGGCACCGCCCTGCCCCGCACCGGCCCGCGCAGCGAGTACTACGCGCGTGCCGACCTGCGCACGCTGAGCGTCCTGCCCTGGATGCCCGGCGTCGCGCGCGTCGCCTGCGACGGCTTCGTCGCCGGCGAGCCGTTCGACAACTGCCCGCGCCAGGTGCTGCGGCGCGCCACCGAACGCCTGGCGCAGCGCGGCTGGACGCTGCAGGTGGGCATCGAGCCCGAGTTCTTCCTGCTCAAGAAGGTCGACGGCCGCTGGCTGCCGTTCGACGACGCCGACCGCCTGGACAAGCCGTCCTACGACCTCAAGAGCCTGCCGCGCCAGTCGCAGTTCCTGCACGAGCTGCGCGGCGCGCTGGAGGCCGCCGGCATGAAGGTGCAGCAGACCGACCACGAGGATGCGCACGGCCAGTACGAGATCAACTTCGAGAACGCCGACGCGCTGACCAGCGCCGACAACGTCACGCTGTTCAAGCTCGCCGCGCACGCGCTGGCCGAGCGCCGGGGCGCGGTGTTCTCGATGATGCCCAAGCCGTTCGCCAACCAGCCCGGCAGCGGGCTGCACTTCCACGTGTCGCTGTGGGACGGCGATCGCTGCGTCTTCGCCAATGACGACGGGCGCCGCGGCCTGTCGCGCCTCGGCGAGCACTTCGTCGCCGGCGTGCTGGCCCGCAGCGCCGCGCTGACGGCGCTGGCCGCGCCCACGGTCAACTCGTACAAGCGGCTGGTGGTCGGCGAGTCGCTGTCGGGCACCAGCTGGGCGCCGGCCTACGTCGCGCACGGCCCGAACAACCGCACGGCCGTCGTGCGCACGCTCGACGGGCGCTTCGAATGGCGCCTGCCCGACGCCAGCGCCAACCCCTACCTCGCGCTGGCCGGCCTGATC
>DASQCX010000365.1:0-4762 GCA_035634455.1 Burkholderiaceae bacterium | reverse complement strand
AGGCGCTGGCGGTGCTGCAGTCGCTGGCGCCGGACGCGCCGCGCGACCACGACTATTACAACGCGCTGGGCAACGCGCTGTTCCAGGTGCGCCGTCCGCGCGAGGCCGTCGACGCCTTCTTCCAGGCGCTGGCCACGAAGGTCGACTCGGCCGTCGTCCACTACCGCCTGGGCCTGTGCTTCATGGACCTGGCGATGGACTTCGAGGCCGCCCAGTGCTTCCGCACCGCGATCTCGCTGGACGACGGCGCCACGCGCGCGCTGGCCCTCAGCCTGGTGCTGCAGACCAACCGCCAGGCCTGCGCCTGGGAACAGGACGCCGGGGACACCCGCGCCCTGCTCGAGGCCGTCGACCGCGACGACCCCGAGACCGCGCGCCTGCTGCTGCCGTTCGCGCTGATCTCGATCGAATCGACGCCGCAGCAGCAGCGCCGCCTCAACGAGCGCCGCACCGCCGGCCTGACCAGTGCCATCGTGCCGCTGCCCGCGCCGGGCCCGCGCAAGCCGGGGCGCATCCGCGTGGGCTGGCTGTCGTCCGACTTCCACCACCACGCCACCGCGGTGCTGATGACCGAGCTGCTGGAGCGCCGCGACACCCGCCGCTTCGAGACCTTCCTCTACTCGCACGGCCGCGACGACGACTCCGACATCGGCCGCCGCGTGCGCGCCGCCTGCGAGCACTTCGTCGACGTGCGCGACACCGGCAACTGCGCCGTGGCCCAGCGCATCCGCGCCGACGGCATCGACATCCTGATCGATCTCAAGGGCCACACGCGCGACAGCCGCATGGAGCTGATGGCCTACCGGCCCGCGCCGGTGCAGGCCGCCTACCTGGGCTACCCCGCCACCACCGGCGCGCCCTTCGTCGACTACCTGATCGGCGACCGCATCGTCACGCCGCTGGAGCACGCCGCGCACTACACCGAGCACATCGCGCAGCTGGCCGGCTGCTACCAGCCCAACGACGCCGCGCGCCCGCTGCCGCCCTGCCCGCCGCGCGCCGAACTGGGCCTGCCAGACGACGCCGTCGTGCTGTGCTGCTTCAACCAGACCTACAAGCTGTCGCCCAACATGCTGGGCCTGTGGGCGCGCATCCTGGACGGCGCGCCGCGCACCGTGCTGTGGATGCTGGCCTGGAACCCGCACGCGAAGGAGAACCTGCTGCGCGAGCTCGCCGCGCGCGGCGTCGCGCCGGAACGCGTGATCTTCGCCAGCAAGCTCGACCTGCCCAGCCACATCGCCCGCCTGCGCGCGGCCGACCTGTTCCTCGACACCTGGCCCTGCAACGCCCACACCACCGCCAGCGAGGCCCTGTGGGCCGGCGTGCCGGTGCTGACCGTGCCGGGCGCGACCTTCGCCTCGCGCGTGGCGGCCAGCCTGGTCGCCGCCTGCGGCCTGGGCGAGCTGGCATGCGGCAGCGAGGACGACTACGTCGAGCTCGCCACCGCGCTGGCCAACGAACCGCAGACCCTGTCCGGCCTCAAGGCCCACCTCGACGCCAACCGCCGCAGCCTGCCGCTGTTCGACGCCGAGCGCCTGGCGCGCGACATGGACGCGCTGCTGACGCGCATGCACGAGCGCCATCTCGCCGGCCTCGCGCCGCAGGCCCTGGCGGCAGAGCCCGCATGACGCCGTACAAGGTCGCGCTCGTGATGATCGCGCGCAACGAGTCGCCGCGCATCGTGCGCGCGCTCGCCAGCGCCGCGAGCTGCGTCGACGAGCTGTTCGTGCTGGACACCGGATCCACCGACGCGACCGTCGCGCTCGCGCGCTCCGCGGGCGCGCGCGTGAGCCATTTCCGGTGGTGCGACGACTTCGCCGCCGCGCGCAACGCCGCGCTGCGGCTGGCCGACGCCGACTGGAACGTCGTCCTCGACGCCGACGAATGGATCGCCGAGGCCGGCGTCGAGCTGCTGGCGCTGCGCCACACGGCGCCCGGGTTCGTCGGCGCGCTGCGCGTCGACAGCCAGTTCGACACGCCGGACGGCCTGTCCGTCGCGCCCAGCTGGCTGCCGCGCGTGCTGCCGCGCGGCGTGCGCTACGAGGGGCACGTCCACGAGCAGCCGCGGCATGCGCTGCCCGTCAGGCGCCTGGCGACCGCGCTGGCGCACGACGGCTACCGCGCCGACGCGCTCAAGGCCAAGGCCGGCCGCAACGCCGACCTGCTCGCGCGCGCGCTCGCGCAGGCGCCCGACGACGCCTACCTGCACTACCAGATCGGCAAGGACCACGACGTCTACGAGCGCTGGGTCGAGGCCTGCGTGCACT
Organism: Burkholderiaceae bacterium; assembly: GCA_035634455.1. Taxonomy (GTDB): domain Bacteria; phylum Pseudomonadota; class Gammaproteobacteria; order Burkholderiales; family Burkholderiaceae_C; genus Scleromatobacter. The sequence goes on along the minus strand of DASQCX010000365.1, from coordinate 2,495 downwards.
TCGACCGCTCGCGCGCCTGCGAGGCGGCCGGCGGCGCCGCCACGCCCGGCTGGCACCACGACCGCCTGGTGCGCGAGATGCACGCGCTCAAGAAGTGCCGGCGCCACGCCGACGCCGTGCTGCTGGCCGAGGCCGCGATGCCGCACTGGCAGCACTCGCCCGACTTCTTCTTCGCGCTGGGCGACCTGCTGCTGGACTGGGCCGGCGAGGAGCCCGCGCGCGCCGCCGAGCTGCTGCCGATGATCGAGTCGGCCTGGCTGCGCTGCCTGGAGATCGGCGAACGGCCCGACCTCGAGGGCTCGGTCGCCGGCCGTGGCTCCACGCTCGCCGCGCGCAACCTGGTCGTGCTGTACGAGGGCACGGGGCGGGCGATCGAGGCGATGAAGTTCAAGCAGTCGCACCGAGCCTGAACCGGCCCCGAATTGCCGGGGGGCAGCGTCGCTTTTCGAGGCTTGGCCGTGCCCGGCGATCTCCAGAATCGATCCACGACCAATTCGGTCCACGAACCATTCCGGAGCCCGGTTCCATGAACAACGCCCCCGCGATCCACCTGGCGATCATCCAGCCTGCCGGCTACGTGCACTCGCTCGGCTTCCTGGACCAGGCACGCTACTTCCGCCACATGTTCCGCCGCCAGGGCGCGACGGTCACGATGGCCAAGAACCGGCTGCGCGAGGACGCGGTGAACTTCGTGTTCGGCGCCCACCTCGGCTTTCCCGCCGACTGGCAGGAGCGCCATGCCTGCGTCTTCGTCAACCTGGAGCAGCTGGGCGACGGCGGCGCGTCCGTCAGCCCCGACTACCTCGCGCTGCTGCGCCGCTCGGCCGTCGTCGACTACGACGCGGCCAACGTCGGCGCCTACGCGCAGGATCCGGCCGACGTGCCCATCGTCACGTTCGGCTACGCCGCCTACCTCGACAAGCCGGCGCTGCCGCTGGAGGAGCGTCCGATCGACCTGCTGTTCTTCGGCAGCATGAACGAACGCCGCCAGCGCTTCATCGCGCAGGTGGAAGCGGCCGGCTTCAACGTGGCCACGTTCGACGCGCCGGTCTACGGCCCCGAGCGCGACGAGTACGTCCGCCAGGCCAAGGCGGTGCTGAATTGCCACTTCTACGAGAGCAACCGCTTCGAGCAGGCGCGCGCGTTCCACTGCCTGTCGCTGGGCACGCCGGTGATCTCCGAGTACACGCCGACCACCGATCCCGCGCCGGCGTTCCGCGACGCGGTGCTGTGGCTGCCGGAGCAGGTCGAGGAATGGTTCCGCCTGCACTTCAAGACGCCGGCCTTCTACGAGGAGGCGAACAAGCGCCTGACCACGTTCCGCTCGGGCGACGCCGCGCACGACCCGATGGCGCAGTACGCCGACCTGCTCGCCTTCGCCGAGGGCTTCCGCCAGGGCTTCGCGCGCGTGCGTTCGCAAGGCCCGTGGCGTCCGCGCGCGATCAACCTCGGCTCGGGCAAGGACTACAAGCCGACCTGGCTCAACATCGACATCCTGGACCGCGCCGAGCCCGACCTGGTGCTCGACCTCGGCCGGCCCGTCGCGCTGCCTTACGAGGCGCCGACCCAGATGGGCGGCACCGTGCGGCTCGAGACCGGCTCGCTGGAGCTGATCTACGCCAACAACGTGCTCGAACACGTGCCCGACCTGCCGCTGCTGATGACCAACGCGCTCGCGCTGCTGCAGGAAGGCGGCGTGTTCTCCATCGAGGTGCCGTACGAGAAGGCGCTCACCGCCTGGCAGGACCCGACGCACCTGCGCGCGCTCAACGAGAACTCCTGGCTCTACTACACCGACTGGTTCTGGTACCTGGGCTGGTTCGAGCACCGCTTCGAGATCGCCAAGTCCCAATGGCTCGACGCCAACGTCCAGCCTTGCGCCAAGGACGGCGCCGCCTTCATGCGCGTGACGCTGCGCAAGATCGCCACCACGCCGCGCGAACGCACCACCGCCCGCACGATGCGCGCCGACTTCGGCGGCCTGGACGACGACCAGTTCGCCGCCGACGCGGCCTGCGCGCTGGCCTGAAGCGAGGGGCCGCACCGCCATGAACACCCTCGCCATCGCCATGATCAAGAACGAGGCCGACATCGTCGAGGCCTTCGTGCGCCACAACCTCGAGCTGATGGACCTGATGGTCGTCATCGACAACGGCTCGACCGACGGCACCCGCGAGATCCTCACCTCGCTGCAGCGCGAAGGCCTGCCGGTGCTCGTGTTCGACGACCCGATCTTCGGCTACTACCAGTCGGAGAAGGTCACGCACGTCTATCGCAAGGTGGCGCCCGTGTTCAACCCGGAGCTCGTGTGGTTCCTCGACGCCGACGAGTTCATCCACGCGCCCTCGCGCGCCGCGCTCGACGCCGCGTTCGCCGCGGTGCCGGCCGGCAGCGCCGTGCTGCTGCCGTGGCGCACCCACCTGCCCGCCGCCGAGGTGGATCCGACAAGCGTGCTGGCCGACCCGCTGGGCGCCATGCCCGACCGCCGCCGCCGC
>DASQCX010000364.1:0-2927 GCA_035634455.1 Burkholderiaceae bacterium | reverse complement strand
TCACGGTGTAGGGCAGGAGCTCGGCCAGCGGCAGGCCGAAGAACGCGCGCCCCTCGACGGCGTAGTGCGCGGTGATGGCGCCCATGCCGATCTGCGCGAGGATCAGCCCGATCACGACGAAGAAGTACTTGCGCGTGGCCTTCATCGACGGCGTGGCCACGGCGTTCACCAGCGGATCGCGCTCGGGGACCTTGGGATCCGGCAGGTCGGGATGGGCCGAGTGGTACCAGAGCATGCCCGCGATACCGCCGAGAAGCAGGATGATGCTCACGAACGTCCACATCGACGCGCTGCCGGTGAGCTCGTTGCCCACCAGCGGCTCGTGCGGCCAGTTGCTGGTGTACGAGACGCCTGGCTCGCTCGGGCGGTCGGTCGTCGCGGCCCAGGCGCTCCAGAAGAAGAACGCCGACAGCGCCTTGCGGTCGTCCGCCGACGGCAGCACGCCCGCCGTCATCGCGTACTGGTCACGCAGCCTGTCGAGCGCGGGCTCGGTTCCGAACAGGCCCTCGTAGTGCGTCTCGACCGCGCGGATCGCGCGCCCGCGCTCCGGCGAGACGACGATGCGGCCGTCGATGGAGTCGTAGGTGTTGCGACGCATCTCGTCCTTGAGCAACGCCTCCACCGCGGCCGATTGCTCCACCGTCGGCGGCAGCGCGCCGGCTCGCTGCTGGAGCCGCAGCGCGCGCAGTTCGGTCGCCTCGCGATGCAGCCAGTCGGCCGACCAGTCGGGCGCGACGTAGGCGCCATGGCCCCACACGGTGCCGAGTTGCTGGCCGCCGGCGGCGAGCCAGGCCTGCTGGCCGCGACGGATCTGGTCGCCCGTGAACAGGACGCCGCCGTCGGTCGTCACCACCTGCTCCGGGATGGGCGGTGCGGCGAGGTAGATCTGCCATCCGAGGTAGCCGAGCGCCCCGAACGACAGCACGAAGATGAGGCCGAGCCATCGCCACAGCCTGGAATTGCCAGTCATGTTGTTCCTCATGGAAAGGATGCGTCTACGACTCGTTCATCGTAGGAACGCGTCAGCGGCATGGATTTGACCCAGGTCAAGCACCTCGGGGTGGTTGCCAAGCAGCAGGTGCCGCATCAGGTCGCGCACGCCGCGGATCTCGCGGCCGAACGGCAGCGCGCCCTTGCCGCGGAAGAAGAGCCCGCGCTTCACGTCGCCGCGCAGCGCCGCGGCGAGCTGGTGGTCGATGCAGAACTGGCCCCACGTCGCCTTCCCGTCGCGCAGGCCGCATTGGGTGAGGCAGTCGAAGACCTCGGTGCAGCGCGGCTTGACGTGCGCGGTCGACTGCAGGCGCGGCAACGCGTGCAGGTAGGTCTGCAGCCACGGCGTGCGCACGGCCCGCGCGGGCAGGCCGGCGACGCTGGTGAACTCGACCAGGTCCTCGTCGCTCGCGTCGGCCAGCACCCGCTTGAACGACTCGTGCGCGTCGGCCTCGCGCGTGACCGCGAACGGCGTGCCCAGCTGCACCGCGGCGGCGCCGAGATCCTGCAGCCGCCGCACGTCCTCCCGGCGGCGAATGCCGCCCGCGGCGATCACGGGCGTGCGCTCGAGGCCGGCGGCGCGCAGCACGGCGAGCGTCTCGGGCACGCAGCGCTCGAAGTCGAAGCGGGGGTCGCGCAGGTCGGCGATCGTGGCCGCGCCGAGGTGTCCGCCGGCCAGCGCCGGATGCTCCAGGACGATGGCATCGGGCGCACGCTGCCTGCGCTCCCACTTGCGCAATACCAGCTGCACGCCGCGAGCGTCCGACAGGATCGGCACGAGCGCGACGTGCGGATGATCTGCCGCGAGCTCGGGCAGATCCAGCGGCAGCCCGGCGCCCACGACGACGGCGTCGATGCCGCACTCGAGCGCGCGCCGCACGTAGGCCGCGTACTGGCCGACCGCGCGCATCACGTTGACGGCGAGCAGCCCGCGCCCCGCGGACAGCCGCCGCGCGGCGGCGATCTCGCGCTCGAGCGCCTCGAGGTTGGCCTGCTCGATCGCCGCCTTGACTTCGGGGCCGGTGCCACGTCCGCGCGTGCGCTCCATCAGGTCGGGATGCAGCCGGCGCAGGTCGATGGCGCTGAGCGTGCCCACGCCGCCGCACGCGGCGACGGTGCCCGCGAGCCGATGCGCCGATACCCCGACGCCCATGCCGCCCTGCACGACCGGCAGCAGCTTGCGGTTGCTCAACTCGAGCGCTCGCAACCCGGATCGAAGAAGGGCCCCGTGCAGTTCCGGCTCGATCCGGATCGAAGATTCATTCATGCCGCCGCACGTTAGGGAGATCACTTCGACAGGGTCTTGATACAGGACAAGATGCCGGCGCGCGGTGGTGCGACGCTACGCGGTCGACCCTGGCTTGATGGCCATCAACACGGTCGTTCGCCGTGGCGCTAACTTGAGGCTTGCATAAACAAGAGCCAACACCGAAAGCACGCCATGGACTTCCAGACTTTCCGTCGGACGATAGGGCGCACCCGCACGATCCTCGCCCTCGCCGCCGTGGCCTTCGCGGCCGCGCCTGCGCTCGCCGCCCCCGCCCCCGCCGGCGACTTCGGCCCGCCGCGCGGCGAGCCGATCCACGCCACGCTGACCAGCCCGCCGTTCGTGCCGCCGCCGATTCACCGCAGCTACCCCGCCAAGGTGATCGTCGACCTCGAGGTCGTGGAAAAACAGATGCAGATCTCCGAGGGCGTGAACTACACGTTCTGGACCTTCGGCGGCACGGTGCCGGGCAGCTTCATCCGCGTGCGCCAGGGCGACACGGTGGAGTTCCATCTCAAGAACGACCCGGCCAACAAGATGGCGCACAACATCGACCTGCACGGCGTCACCGGGCCGGGCGGCGGCGCGGCCTCCAGCTTCACGGCGCCGGGCCACGAGTCGCAGTTCACGTTCAAGGCGCTCAACGAAGGCGTGTACGTCTACCACTGCG
>DASQCX010000363.1:0-2752 GCA_035634455.1 Burkholderiaceae bacterium | reverse complement strand
TGATCGTCGCGCCGCCCAGGCCGAACTTGACCACCGCATTCTTCGTCGACGTGAGGATCTTGGCGTGATAGAAATCGATCTCGCTGGTGAAGTTCGCGTTGGGCTTGAACTCCAGCACGCCGGCGAGGCCGTCGCGGTCGTCGCGCTTGTGCGTGTTCTGCAGGCTGATGCCGCCGCCGAAGCCCGGCAGGTTCACGTTGGTGAACGCCGTGCCGTCTGTCGTCGTGCCGCTGTGGGTCGCGTCGCCCCAGTTCCCGCCGCCGACTTCGTTGGTGCGGCCGAACTTGTGCGAGAAGCCGAGCGCGACGCCGATCTTGCGATCCGCGAACTGGTCGACGTAGATCAGCGAGTACTTGTTGCCGTGGCCGAGGTCGTTCAGACCGATGTTGGTCCTGTCCTTCGCGTAGCTGACGGACACCATGCGGTGCGGCATCATCAGCGGATCGATCAGCTTGTTGTCGATCGTGCCGGCCAGGCCCGCGGTCATCAGGCTGGCGTCGCCCGTCTTGTAGACCGTGGCGCCGGCGATCAGTTCGGCCGGGTAGACGCTCAGGTCGTCCGCACGGCTGTCGCCGGTGCTGGTCTGTTCGCGGCCGTTGAGCAGGTAGCCGTTGAAGTCCGGGCCCAGGCCGCGGATGCTCACGTTGGTGGCCGCGCCACTCTTGTCGCGCTGCGTGGTGACGCCGGGCAGGCGCGCCAGCGATTCGGCGATGGTCGTGTCGGGCAGCTTGCCGATGTCTTCCGACGAGATCGCCTCGACGATCTGGTCGGAGTTCCTCTTCACCGAGATCGCGGCCTCGATGCCGCGGCGGATGCCGGTGACGACGACCTGCTGCGTGTCGGAGGCCGCGCCGGAGGCGGCCGCACCCGGAGCGGGAGCGGCGGCGGCCGGCTGAGCCTGCGCATAGGCCCCCGTCGCGGCGAAGGCGATGTACGCCCCCGCGACGGCCTGGCCCGCGAACACCATGGTCGGCTTGAGCTTGAAAGAAGCGGCCGAACGCTTACCCGTTGAGTTTTTCACCAGCATGTCTCCTAAGTTCTGCGCATGACGCGAAGCGCGCCACGGTCTATACGCAGTGTTTGTAGTCAAACGACCCACATCTGCGAAGGGCCAAAAATCGGATGTATTAAAACTAGATCATCAGATTCTTGGCCGAAGTTTACTGATCTTTTACGTGCTTGCAAGGGGGACTCCCTGGAAGAAAGCCGCATTTCGGCGCATGCGACACGGGTAGAAACACGGGGGTGCCGGCCCGGCCATGTGTCCGACTGCTGGTTCACCCCAAGATACGGATGTAGCCTAATTACTTATCGTGAACGGGTTTTGTAGCCGCCAAGCCGGCGGCGCGCGCACCGCACCGCGAATGGAACCGTTTCCGCGGGCAGAGAAAACCCGCTCCGCAGGCCCGACAATCAGCGCATGAACGCGGAAAGCACCCAAGACGTGAAAGACAGCCCCTGGTCCCCGGCCTCCGCCTCGGAGCCTCGACTGCTCGCCGACATCGGCGCCACCTACGCGCGCTTCTGCGTGGAGGATTCGCCGGGCCACTTCAACCACGTGGTGGTGTACCCGTGCGCCGACTTCGCCGGCTTCGCCGACGTCGTGCAGGCCTATCTCAAGAGCCTGGAGGGCACGCCGCCGCGCCACGCCGCCATCGCCATCGCCAACCCGATCGCCGGCGACGCGGTGCAGATGACCAACCGCGACTGGGCGTTCTCGATCGAGCGCGTGCGCCAGGAACTCGGCCTGGCCACCCTGCTCGTCGTCAACAACTTCACCGCGCTCGCCATGGCCCTGCCCGGCCTGCAGCACGGCCAGCGCGTGCAGGTGGGCGACGGCCAGGCGCAGCCCGACGGCGCGATCGCGCTGCTGGGCCCGGGCACCGGCCTGGGCGTCTCGGGCCTGGTGCCGGCGGAGGACCGCTGGTCGACGCTGGCCACCGAAGGCGGCCACGTCAGCTTCGCGCCCAACGACGAGCGCGAGCTCAAGGTGCTGCAGCACGCCTGGAAGCACCTGCCGCACGTGTCGGCCGAGCGCCTGATCTCGGGCCCCGGCATCGAGCTGATCCACGAGGCGCTCACGTCCGGCACCGCCCAGGGCGGCCAGCGCCTGGCCACCGCCGAGATCGTGCGGCGCGCGGTCACGCGCTCGGACGCCGCGAGCGTCGAGGCCATCGACTGCTTCTGCGGCATGCTGGGCAGCTTCGCGTCCAACCTCGCGCTGACGCTGGGCGCCACCGGTGGCGTCTACATCGGCGGCGGCATCGTGCCGCGCCTGGGCGAGCTGTTCGAGCGCTCGCAGTTCCGCGCGCGCTTCGAGGCCAAGGGCCGCTTCTCGTCCTGGCTCGCGAAGATCCCCACCTACGTGCTGACGGCCGACAACCCGGCCTTCCGCGGCCTGTCGCTGCTGCTGGCCGAGCACGTGCCCGACACCAGCACCCACAGCCCGCTGCTCGATCGCGTGCGCAGCGCGCGCGACACGCTCACGCCGGCCGAGCGCCGCGTGGCCGACGTCGTGCTGGGCAACCCGCGCTCGCTGCTGAACGACGCCATCGCCGTGATCGCGGCGCAGGCCGAGGTCAGCCAGCCCACCGTCATCCGCTTCTGCCGCTCGCTGGGCTTCGAGGGCCTGGCCGACTTCAAGTTGAAGCTCGCCTCGGGCCTGACCGGCACGATCCCGGTGCTGCGCAGCCAGGTGCGGCGCGGCGAGCCCACGGCCGACCTGAGCGCCAAGGTGCTGGACAATACCATC
>DASQCX010000362.1:0-1833 GCA_035634455.1 Burkholderiaceae bacterium | reverse complement strand
CATCCGGGCCGGCGGCCGTTCACGTCCGCCAAGCGCCCGCGCGACCCGCAACGGCGCAGGCGCCTGCCCCCGCGCCGGAGCCTGCGCCCGCAGTCGCGCCCGCCGCCCCGCAACTCGCGCTGATGCCCACCCCGGAGCGGGCACCGGCGGTCGATGCAGGCGAGCGCCGGCGCGCAGCGCGGACGACCCCCGACACCGCGCCCCCGAGCCGCCACTCGGCGCTGCCCGCCGAGACGATGGTCGTGATGGACGCGCCGCCGTCGGTGTTCGGCGTCGGCCTGTCCGGCCGCCTCGCGCGCCGCCCGTACGGCGCCGCGGCCCTGTTCGGATGGGCCGCCATGCGCTGGGGACTGATGGGGCTCGCGCATCATCCGCATCGCGGCGTGGCCGTCCTGATCGGCCTCGGGATGCTGGTCGCCGCGCTGTGGACCTTCCGGCTGACCCTCCTGCGCCTGCACGACATCGGCATCTCGGGCTGGTGGGTGCTGCTGGGCCTGGTGCCCATCGTGGGGACGCTGGCCGGCATCCTGCTGTCGCTGGTGCCCGGCTCGACCGGCGACAACCGCTTCGGCGCGGAGCCCGACCCCGGCAGCCGGGTCCTGCGCATGCTTGTCGTCGTGGCCGTGCTGTGCATCGGCGCCGGATTCAGGCACGGCCTGCTGCCCGGCGGCGGCGCCGGCGACCTCGAGACGACCGCGCCGGGCGCGACGCAGGCCGACGGCCCGGCGCCGGCGCCCACCGACGACGAGCTGTCCGGGGTGCTCAAGTCCGCCAAGGCGCGCAACGAGTTCCGCGACGCCTACTGGCCGGCCAAGGGCCACAAGGCCTTCGCCGCCTCGGACAGCGGCGCCTGGGGCTGGAGTTCCGACGCCGGCACGGCGGATGCGGCGAAGGCCGACGCGCTGGCCCAGTGCGAGAAGCTGCGCGACGTCTACAGCAGCGAGTGCCGGCCCCTGAACGTCGACGGCGAGTGGGCCGAGTGAGCCGCGCCGCGCGGGCGAGGTTCATGCCGTCGCCGCGCGCTGCAGCTTCAGCTCCTCGATCATGCGGTCGCGCATCACGAACTTCTGCGCCTTGCCGGTGACCGTCATCGGCAGCTCGTCGACGAAGCGGATGTAGCGCGGCACCTTGTAGTGCGCGATCTGGTCGCGGCAGAAGGCGCGGATCTCGTCCTCGGTCGACGTCTCGCCCGCCTTCAGCACGATCCAGGCGCAGACCTCCTCGCCGTACTTGACGTCGGGCACGCCGAACACCTGCACCGACTGCACCTTGGGGTGGCGGAACAGGAACTCCTCGATCTCGCGCGGGTACACGTTCTCGCCGCCGCGGATCAGCATGTCCTTCACGCGGCCGACGATGTTGCAGTAGCCCTCGGCGTCGATCGTGGCGAGGTCGCCCGTGTGCATCCAGCCATCGGTCACCGCTTCGCGCGTGCGCGCCTCGTCGCCCCAGTAGCCCAGCATCACCGAGTAGCCCCTGGTGCACAGCTCGCCCTTCTCGCCGACGGGCACGATGTTGCCGTCCGCGTCGACGATCTTGCATTCGAGGTGCGGCTGCACGCGGCCCACGGTGGTGGTGCGGCGGTCGAGCGGGTCGGTCGTCGAGCTCTGGAACGACACCGGCGAGGTCTCGGTCATGCCGTAGGCGATGGTGACCTCGCGCATGTTCATCCGCGAGACCACCTGCTTCATCGTCTCGATCGGGCACGGCGAGCCAGCCATGATGCCGGTGCGCAGCGTCGACAGGTCGAACTCCGCGAAGCGCGGGTGCGCGAGCTCCGCGATGAACATCGTGGGCACGCCGTGCAGCGCGGTGCAGCGCTCCTCGGCCACG
>DASQCX010000361.1:0-5142 GCA_035634455.1 Burkholderiaceae bacterium | reverse complement strand
CCCCACCTTCGCGACGTCCGGCCGCCGCGGCTCACCCCCGGGCGCCGACGAGGTGCGCCACCTGCGCCCCCGCCTCGTAGAACGCCTCGCGCGCCGGGCGCCAGGACGCCGGCACGATCGCCCGCTCCGGCAACGCCAGCTCGGACACGTCGACCTCGCCCAGCACCAGCCGCGCCAGCTCGCGCCCGAACACCGTCCCCGTCCCGATGCCGCGCCCGTTGTAGCCGCTGAAGCTGACGACGTCGCGCGCCAGCCGGTGGAAGCGCGGCAGCGAGTCCGAGGTCGTGCCGATCCAGCCGTACCACTCGTGCTCGAACGCGACGTCGCGCAGCGCCGGGAACAGCCGCAGCAAGGCGCGGCGACCCCAGCCGAGATGGATGGCGTGGCCCGGGCGGCGCAGCGCCCCGATGCTGCCGAACACCAGGCGGCCCGCCGCGTCGAGGCGCAGCGAGCTGAGGATCAGGCGGGTGTCCCAGGCGCCCTCGCCGCCCGGCAGGATCGTGCGCCGCAGCGCGTCCGGCAGCGGCCGCGTCGCGACGTTGAAGTACGGCATGCGCACCAGCTCGGAGGCCAGCGACGGCCACGGCCCGCCGGGCAGCGTGTAGGTGTTGGTCGCGACGACCACCCGGCGCGCGTCGACCCGCCCGCCGCCCTCGACGGCCAGCCGCCATGCCGACCCGCGATCCTCGGCGCCGACGACCGCGCTGCCGCCATGCAGCCTCGCGCCCGCAGCGAGCGCCGCGCGTGCGAGCCCGCGCGCGTACGCGAGCGGCTGGATCGTGCCGGCGCGCAGGTCGAGCAGCGAGCCAGTGTAAGCGGCCGTGCCGACGCGAGCCGCCGTCTCCGCGGCATCCAGCAGTCGCACCGGCGCGCCCAGCCGCTGCCACTGCTCGGCGCGCGTGCGCAAGCCGGCAAGACCGGACTCACCGACCGCGCAGTGCAGCGTGCCCCGGCGCACGGCCTCGCAATCGATGCCGTGCCGCGCGACGAGGTCGAACACCAGCGACGGCGCGTCGCCCAGCAGTCGCAGCAGACGCTCGCCGTGCGTCGCGCCCAGGCGCTGCGGCAGCAGGTCGGGCAGCACCCACATGCCCGCGTTGACGAGCCCGACGTTGCGCCCCGAGGCGCCGAAGCCGATCTCCGCCGCCTCCAGCACCGCCACCGAGCGGCCGGCTTCGGCCAGGTGCAACGCGGCGGACAGCCCCGTGAAGCCGGCGCCGACGACGGCGACGTCGACCTCGATCGCCTCGCGCAACGGCGGCGCCGGCGGCGCGGCCGGCGCCGAGGCTTCCCATAGTCCGTGCGTCAGGCGATCCCCTTGCATGGGGATCATTCTGACGCCGATCAGAGGCCGAACAGCCCGCGCAGGTACGGCGTCAGGAAGCGCCCCTGCGGATCCATCCTCTCGCGCAGCGCGAGGAAGTCGCCCCAGCGCGGGTAGAGGCGCGACAGCTGCGCCGCCTTCAGCGAATGCACCTTGCCCCAGTGCGGCCGGCCGCCGTGGTTCAGGCAGATGGCCTGCACGGCGTCGAAGTAGCGCTCGAACGGCATGCCCACGTACTGGTGCACGGAGATGTGCACGCTGTCGCGGCCGTGGTCGGGGCTCAGCCAGATGTCGTCGCCCTTCACCCAGCGGTACTCGAGCGGGAACATCAGCGGGAACTCGCGGCGCGCGATCAACGCCTTGATCTCCCGCAGCGCGTCGGCGCCGCGCGCGGCGGGCACCGACCACTCCATCTCGTTGAAGCGCACGCTGCGCACCGTCGACAGCATCGACCAGCTAGCGTCCACCTGCTCGCTGTGCGACAGCATGCCGGCGCAGAAGCGGCTCAGCGACGGACAGGTCGACGGGAACGCCTTGCCCAGCTTGCACAGCGCGCCGAACGCGGTGTTCTCCAGCAGGACGTCGCTGACCCAGCGCCCGAAGCCCATCTCGTCGACCGGCGCGTCGGTGGTGTTCCACTTCTTCGTCAGCACGGACTCGGTGTGCGGCAGCCAGTAGAACTCGAACGAGCGGTTCGCGGCGACGAGCGCGTCGGCCTGCGCGAGGCAGTCCTCGAGATCCATCTTGCCGCGCTCCAGCTTGAGCCGGAACGCGGGCACCAGGCGCAGGCTGACCTCGCTGAGCACGCCGAGGCTGCCCAGCGCGATGCGGCCGCCGGCGAACAGCTCGAGGTTCTCGGCGGGCGACGCCGCGACCTCGCGGCCGTCGGCCGTCACGAACTTCAGCGCGGCGATCTGCGTGGCGAGGTTGCCGAAGCCCAGGCCCGTGCCGTGCGTGCCGGTACTGGTGGCGCCGGCGATGGACTGCACGTTGATGTCGCCCAGGTTCTCCATCGCCAGCCCGCGCTCCGCCAGCGCGGCCCCGAGCGCGTACAGGCGCGTGCCGGCCCGGACTCGCGCCACGTTGGCCGCGGCGTCGACATCGACGATGCCCTGCAGCTTGTCCAGCGACACCATGACGCCGTCGCTCGCCACCAGCGGGCTGAACGAGTGGCCGGCGCCGACCACGCGCACCGTCCTGCCGTCACGCGCGGCGTCGGCCAGCAGCTGCGCCAGCTGCGCGCCGCCGTCCGGCATCACGACTGGCGTGCGCGGACACTCGACATACCCCGACCAGTTCTTCCACATCGCGTCGTCCTCGTCCTCAGAAGAAGCACTTGCCGTCGCCGCGATACGTGGTGGCGGTATCGACCACCGCACCGCCCGCGATCAGCAGCAAGTCGTTGAAACGCTCGCACAGCTCGCCCGCCTTGGCGTGGCGGAACAGCAGCGGATCGCCCGGCGCCAGCGACACGCCCGCCGGCAGGCGCACCGGCGTCTGCACCTCGCCCGCGCCCTCGGTGGCGATGAGCGTGCAGCCCGCGGGCAGCCAGGGCCGCGGCATGCGGTCGGCGCCGCCCGGGCCCGACGCCGGATAGCCGCCGCCGGCGCAGGTGACGATGCCCGGCCTGGGCGAGCGCGTGACCGCGACCGCGAAACCCGCGGCGGGCCGCGCCTCGAACGACCGGTAGTGGTCGAACAGCGCCGGCACGTACAGGCCCGAGCCTGCGGCCAGCTCGGTGACGCTCGCGTCGGCGCGCGTGCTCTCGAAGCTGCCGGTGCCGCCGCCGTTGACGAAGCGCAATTTGTGCCCCGCGGCCGCCAGCGCGGCGACCGTCGCGCGGCGGCGCTCGTTGACCTCGGGGATGGAGCGCCGCTTCAGCAGCCGGATGACCGCGCTCTTGAGCGCCTGGCCGGGCACCGCGTCCATCAGGCCGGCGATCTGGCTCTCGTAGCCCATCAGGCCGTCCAGCCGCAGCGACGGGTGGCGCGCGATCTCGGCGGCCAGCGCCAGCGCGGCCGCCACGCCGTCGACCGGCGAGCGGAACACGCCGAAGTGCAGGCCGGGGAAGTCGGACGACATGTCGAGGTCGATCGCCAGCGGCTGCACGACGCCCTCGGCCTGCGCGACCTGCGCGATGCGCCGCACCTGCGCCGCGGCGTCCACCATCAGCGCGATCGTGCGGCCCGCGCGCAGCTGCGCGGCGACGGCGCTCAGGTCGTCCGGCTCGACCGACGGGTAGGCCACCAGCAGGTCGTCGAAGCCGAGCGACGCCAGCCACGCGGCCTCGGCCGGCGAGTAGCACATCAGCCCCTGGAACTGCGGCGACGACGCCAGCGCGCGGCGCAGGATCGCGACGCAGCGCACCGACTTCGTGACGAGCCGGATCGGCAACGCGCCCGCGCGGCGGCGCAGGTCGGCGAGGTTCGCGTCGAGGACGTCGAGGTCGACGAAGGCGGCGGGCAGGTGGCGGCCGGCGAGTGCGCGGCGGTAGAAGTCGTAGTCGGCGCTCATGTCGTCTTCCGGGGAACCTTGTGCGCCTCGAGGGTCGCGGTGAGCATGGTCTTGTGCTGCGCGATCAGCTCCTCGCGCCGCGGCGATTCGAGCGCCAGCGCCAGCCGCGCGGCGGCGCCGGTGACCTCGGCGATCAGCAGCGACAGGGTGTGCACGCCGTCCCAGTGCGGGCGCCCGAGCAGGCGCAGCAGCGGCGGCACGAGGAACTCGGCGGTGCTGCGCGTGTCCTCCTGGTCGAGCTCGCGCAGGCTCGGGTCGCTCTGCGCGCCGGCCCAGACGGCCAGCGCGTCGGGCTGGTCGCGGTAGTGCGCGAAGTAGGCGTCGACGAGGTGGTCGACGGCGGCCGCGATGGGCGGCGGCGCGCCGGGCCCGGCCAGCAGCGTGTCGACGGTGTCCTGCAGCAGCTTGCGCACGCGCGCCAGGTCGCGCTCGGCGAGCTCGCGGATGACGGCCGACTTCGACGGGAAGTACTGGTAGATCGAGCTGATCTGCACCCCGGCGCGGCGCGCGATCTCGCGCATCGCCAGCGCTTCGGCGCCCTGCTCCACCATCAGCGCGAGCGCGACGGCCAGGATGTCCTCGACGCGCTGGCGGCTGCGCTCCTGGCGCGGGCGGCGCCCGGACACGGCGGCGGCCGGCGGCTTGATGTCGCGAGTCGGGTTGGTCATCATTGACACATGAGCATTGATCACATCATATTGTGAACATTGATCACTTTCAAGCCCTCGCCATGACGGACGTCCCGCCCCCCGCCAGCGCCGCCACCCGGCCCGACCTGGGCCGCGCCGCGCTGCTGCGCCTGGCCTGCGCGTACGCGATCGCGACCAACGGCACGCTGCTGATGCCGCTGTTCGTGGGCGTGCTGATGCGGCGCTTCGGCGTCGGCGACGACGCGGGCACCGGCATCGCCGCGCTGGAGATCGGCGGCCTCGCGATCAGCTGCGCCGTCTTCCCGCGCTGGATCGCGCGCGTGCCGCGCCGGCTGGCGTGGCTCGCGACGACAGGCACGCTGCTCGCGCAGGCGGCGAGCGCGTGGATGCCCAGCCTCGCGGCGGTGGGCGCGGCGCGGCTGGTCACCGGCCTGTTCGAGGGCGTGCTGTTCGTGGTCGTCGCGGCCAGCCTGTCGAGCCGGGCCACGGCCGAGCGCGCGTGGGGGGTGATCGTGCTGGTGTCGGGGGTGTTCGACTGCGCGCTGCTGGTGGGGGCCTACGCGTTGCCGCAGGAGGTCGTGCTGCGGTGGGTGTTCGTGATCGTCGCCGCAGCCTTCGCGCTGATCGCCTGGCCGGCGGCCGCGGCGGGCGCCG
>DASQCX010000360.1:0-2025 GCA_035634455.1 Burkholderiaceae bacterium | reverse complement strand
GTACGCGCCGCAAGGGCGAGCGCTGCCGTCAGCACAGCGCATTCTCCATGCCAGCACGACGTGGCGCGCCGGGACCTTGACGGCTGGCTGAAGCGCTGACCGGCCGGCGGCGCGGCGCGCTGGTCGAAAGCGCGGTCGGGCGTCGAGCGTGGCCGCCGCGGCGGGTCGGCACCGGACGGATTCCGGGTCGCCCGGCCGTGGTGCGCCGATGCCGTGCCGCCCGGCGTTGGTGCGCCGGCAAGACGCGCCGGAGGAGGCGCTCCCGCGTCGAATTCCTCGCCAAGTTCAACCGATTGCGCGTCGAACGCCGGAATTCGCGTCAAACTAGGGGGCTGGGGGGCGAGCCGAGGTCGGGTCGCCATAAGAGCACCGATGGCTGAACCAACGCCGAACAAGGACGCCAGACACCGCCTGCGCCAATCGCTGACGCGCCACCTGCTGGCCGCGACGGCGGCGGTCGCGCTCGCGTCGGCGCTGATGTTCCTCGGGTTCGGCCATCCGCTGGACTGGGTGGCGCGGCTGTCGCTGACCACCGCGTTCCTGCTGCTGGGCGGGGCCGTGTTCGCGCTGCGGCGCGACGCCGGCGCCGGACTGCAGGCGCGCGCGCTGCCGTTCGTGGTCGGCGCCGCCATCGGGCTGTCGGGCGTGACCGCGGCGGTCGCGGGCGAAGGGTTGATGTCGCCGGCGCTGGCCGTCATGGGCGTGCTGCTGTGCCTGTTCACCGTCGTCGCCGGGCTGCGCATGGGCGCCCTGGCCGCGGCGGTCGGCACCGGCGTGCTGCTGCTGCTGGCCGGCGCGATGGCCTTCGGCTGGCTGGCGCCGGCGGGCCTCTCGCCGGGCCGCTCGCCGCTGGACCAGGTGCGCCCGCTGCTGACCCACGCGCTGGTGCTGGGCATCGCGCTGGCCGGCGGCGAGCTGCTGGGGCGCACGCTGGACCGCACGCTGCGCAGCGCCGACGAGCGCGAGCGCCGCTTCCTGGGCCTGCTGGCCGTCGCGGCCGACGCGTACTGGGAGATGGACGGCAACGGCCGCCTGGTGCGCTTCAGCGCGAAGGAGGAACTGCGCAACTTCGTCGGCCTGCGCCGGCACGGCGTCGACGCCGGCATGGGCAAGCTGCTGTGGGAGACGCGCGGCGTGATGTTCGAGCAGCAGGTGCTGGAGGCCTTCCGCTCGGAACTCGCGGCGCGCCTGCCGATGCGCGACGTGCCGCTGCGCTGGGCCGACGCCGCCGGGCGCATCCGCCACTTCACGCTCAGCGCCGAGCCGCGCACCAGCGAGGCCGGCAAGTTCGCGGGCTACTGGGGCGTGCTGCGCGACATCACGCAGGACGTGAAGGCGCGCCAGGCGCTGTGGTCCACCGAGACGCGCTACCAGGACCTGTTCCGCCGCATCCCCACGCCGCTGGTGCTGCATCGCGAGGGCCGCCTGCTCGACGCCAACCCGGCCGGCGTCGCGCTGTTCGGCTTCGCCGACCTGCGCGCCCTGCAGGGCATGGACCTGGTGCCGTTCTTCGAGCAGGGGCCGTCGCGCGAGCGGGCGGCCGAGCACCTGCAGCGCCTGGATGCGCTGGCCGCCGGCGAGGGCCTGCCCGAGGCCGAATTCACGCTGATGCCGGAGCTCGACCGGCGCGTGACGGTGCGCGTCAGCAGCGTGCGCGTGGACGTCGACGGCGAGGCCGCGACGCTGTCCATCATCACCGACGTCACCGCCAGCGAGCAGGCGCGGCGCGAGCGCGAGGCCATCCTCGAGAACGCGCTGGTGGGCATCTCCTTCACGCGCGACGGCCGCATCGCGATGACCAACGCCCGCTTCGACGAGATGTTCGGCTGGCCGCGCGGCGCGCTGCAGGACCAGCAGCAGCGCGCGCTGTGGCCGTCGGAGGCGGCGCACGGCACGATGAGCGACGAGGTCGGCCCGGCGCTGTCGCGCGGCGAGCAGGTCGACGTCGAGATGACCATGATGCGGCGCGACGGCTCGACCTTCACCGGCCGCGTCCTCGCCAAGGCGCTGGATCCGGCCCGGCCG
>DASQCX010000359.1:0-4878 GCA_035634455.1 Burkholderiaceae bacterium | reverse complement strand
GAGCCTGGGCGGGCAGGACGACTGCGCGACCAAGACGCCGATCTACATCGATGCGCTCACCCAGCTGCGCAACAAGGGCGTCGTGGTCGTCGCGGCGGCCGGCAACGACGAAGGCCTGGTGGTCGCCTCGCCCGCCAACTGCAAGCCCGCGACGACGGACACCGACCAGACCCCCATCGTGATCGCGGTGGCCGGCCTGCGCCACGCCGGCACCAAGGTCGGCTTCTCCGACATCGGCCCCGAGGTCACGCTCTCGGCGCCGGGCGGCAACTGCATCAACACCACCGGCGCCTGCCTGTACCCGATCCTGACCGCCACCAACACGGGCACCACGTCGCCGGGCAGCGCCACCTACTCGGACGGCCTGAACAACCCGAGCCTGGGCACCAGCTTCGCGACGCCGCTGGTGTCGGCCACCGTGGCGCTGATGTTCTCCACGGCGCCCAACCTGACGAACGCGCAGGTCATCAGCCTCCTCAAGCAGAACGCGCGCACCTTCCCCACGGTCAGCGACACCTCGCCGCAACCGCCGGTCTGCACGGTGCCGGTGTCCGGCAGCACGACGGTGCAGGACGAGTGCATCTGTACGACCAGCACCTGCGGCGCGGGCATGCTGGACGCGGGCGCGTCCGTCACCGCCGCGGCGGCGCTGTCCACCGGCACGCCGCCGACCGCGTCGGTCTCGCCGGCGACGGCCAGCGTCGCCATCGGCAGCACCACCACGCTCGATGGCTCGGCCAGCGCGCTGGGCACCGGCACCGGCGTGGGCAGCGCGCTCACCTACCAGTGGACCGTCCTCGACAGCGCCACCAACGTCACGCTGGGCGCGACGACCGGCTCCAGCGTCGTCGTGACGGCCGCGTCGGCGGGCACGGCGCGCGTGCTGCTGACCGTCAGCGACGCGCGCGGCATCACGGCGACCGCGGTGTCGCAGGTTACGGTGCCGTCGTCCAGCTCGTCGGGCAGCAGCAGCGGCGGTGGCGGCGGCGGCGCCGCGAACCCGGCCTGGCTGGCGGCGCTGGCCGCCGCGGGCCTGCTGCTGCGCCCGCGCAGGCGCGCCCGCTCGCGCGCGTGACGCCCGCGCGCCGCGCCGGCGCGCCTCCGCATGGACGAAGGCCGCTGCATCGCTGCAGCGGCCTTTTGCTTTTCCGGGGGGCGGGAGCCTCGCGGCCTCAGGTGTTGGACGGCGCGTCCGCCGGACAGCCGTCGAAGCGCTGCCCGATCGCGGCGCGGCGCCAGGCGGCGTCGCCGGCGTGCACCTGCAGGTGGCGCAGGACGATGGGCGCGTCCAGTACGGCCACGCGGGCGCCGTGCACGCCCCGCTTCGACAGCTCGGCCAGCTTCCGCGCGGCCTCGTCCTGGCTGGTGAACTGTCCCAGCGACAGCCCCGGCGCCAGCGCGGTCGGCGCGTTGACGTGGTCGAACTTCAGCTCGAGCTTGC
This sequence comes from Burkholderiaceae bacterium, assembly GCA_035634455.1. Lineage (GTDB taxonomy): Bacteria > Pseudomonadota > Gammaproteobacteria > Burkholderiales > Burkholderiaceae_C > Scleromatobacter. The sequence continues at coordinate 3,437 of DASQCX010000359.1, read as the reverse complement.
GCAGCTCGGCGGACTTCTGCTGCAGCGCGCCGGCGTCGGCGAAGCGGCCGAGGTAGACGATCCAGGCGCCGCCCTTGGTCTGGCGGCGCTCGCCGATCGCCGCGTCGGGCAGGCCGGCCTTGCCGAGGGCGGTCTTCAGCGTCGCGAACTCCGCGTCGCTCAGCGGCGGCGTCTCGGAGCAGGCCACGGCGGTCCCGGCGACGGCGCCGGTTGCGCTGGCGGCGGGCGGGACAGCGGCGGCCAGCGCGACGTCCGGGCCGCTGGCGGCCGCCGCGCCGGCGGATGCGGCCGAGGCGGCGCCGCGCGGCGCGGAGGCGCCCGGCAGGTCGGGCAGCACCTGCACCGCGTCGGGCGAGACCTGGTGGTTCAGGCGCTGCGGCTCGCGGTCGGACTGCAGGGCCTGCGGGTCGTCGTGCAACCAGTACCAGAGGCCGGCGTTGACCACCAGCAGCAACAGGACGAGGGCGCGCAGCATCAGGTCGCTCCCGCGAGCCGCACGCTCACTTCGCCGCTGACGATGCGGCGCGTGCGGCCGTCGGCGGCCACCTTCAGCGCGCCGTCGGCGTCGACGCCGGCCGCGACGCCATCGGGCATCTCGGCGTCGGTCGTGCGCACGGGGTGGCCGCGCAGCACGTCGCGCCGCGCGTAGGCTTCCTGCAGCGGCGCGAAGCCGTCGCGCTCGAACGCGAGCAGTGTGCGCGCGAGCGGCTCGCCGATGCGCGCAAGCGTGTCCTGCGGGGTCGCCTCGGGCCAGATCTCGGCCAGCGCCGCGGCGCCGTAGTCGGCCTCGGACACCGGTTGCGGCAGCACGTTGACGCCGATGCCGATGACCGCGGCGCGCTGCGCGCCCACCGGCACCGACTCGATCAGGATGCCGCCCAGCTTGCGGCCGGGTTCGGCGCCCGCGCCTTCGCTCAGGATCAGGTCGTTGGGCCACTTCAGGCCGATGCGCCCGCCCTGCGGGTCGAGCGCCTCGGCCACCGCCAGCCCGACGGCCAGCGACAGTCCGGACCAGTCCTCGCGCTGCAGCGGCAGCGCCAGCGAGAACGTCAGCGACGAGCCGGGCGCCGCATGCCAGCGTCGCCCGAGGCGGCCGCGGCCGGCGGTCTGGTGGATGGCCACCAGCATCTGCGGCGACAGGTCGCCGATGCGGCCGCCGCGTCGGTCCTGCTGGACGCGCCCGGCGTTGCGCAGGCGGTCGGTGAGCTCGTTGTTGGTGGAGTCCAGCGTCTGCACGACCTCGATCGACAGCCCCGGCAGCAGCGGCACCATCGCCTGCCACAAGGCCTCCGCGCCCCAGTGCGGGCGCGGGGGGGGCGTAGGATGGCGAGGGGGAGCCTGGGGTTCGAACATGGGCGTTGTCGGGGGTGACGGCGGCGCGCCGGGTCGTTCGCGGATTCCTAGCGTTTCGGGGACAGCATCGTGCCGCGGCAGCCGCGCGTGCCGCAGCGGCATTCGAAGCGCTTCTTCAGCGCCGGCGTGTAGCGTTCGTCGATCACGAGGCCGTAGTCGTAGAACAGCTCGTCGCCGGCCTTGATGGCCTTGCGTGCCTTGATGAAGATGCGGCCGTCCTGCTCGTCGGCGATGCAGTTGGGCGAGCAGGCGTGGTTGATCCAGCGCGCCGCGTTGCCGCCCACGTTGGCGTCCAGCACCCAGCCGTCGTCGACGTGGAAGTAGAAGGTGTGGTCGGGTTGCGACGGATCGTGCGGGTGGCGGTCCAGCGCCTGCTCCCAGGTGATGCGTTCGCCGAGGTACTCGATGAGCACCTCGCCCTTGGCGATGTCGCGGGCGGCGAAGACGCCCTTGCCGTGAACGCCGCTTTTTCGCACCTGGATGCGGCGGCCGCCGGGAACGGTATGGTTTTGCGCTTGCAGCTTCGACGTCATTCGGTACATTGAAATTGTGGGCGCGCGCGTGTACGTGTGCGGGCGCGCGCGTGAGACGCATTTTAGGCAGGGCTTTCCGTGGCCCCGCGGTCCCAAGGTAAATAAATGACAAAGACTCTGATCATTGCGGAAAAGCCCAGCGTCGCGCAGGACATCGTCCGCGCGCTGACGCCGACGGCGGGCAAGTTCGAGAAGTTCGCCGAGCATTTCGAGAACGATCGCTACGTCGTCACGTCCGCCGTCGGCCACCTGGTCGAGATCAAGGCCCCCGAGGAATTCGACGTCAAGCGCGGCAAGTGGAGCTTCGCCAACCTGCCGGTGATCCCGCCGCACTTCGACCTGGCCCCCATCGACAAGGCCAAGACGCGCCTGAACGCGGTCGTCAAGCTGGTGCGGCGCAAGGACGTCACCGAACTCGTCAACGCCTGCGACGCGGGCCGCGAGGGCGAGCTCATCTTCCGCCTGATCGCCCAGTACGCCGAGCCGGCGCGCGGCAAGCTGGACAAGCCGATCCGCCGCCTGTGGCTGCAGAGCATGACGCCGCAGGCCATCCGCGAGGGCTTCGAGAAGCTGCGCTCCGACGAGCAGATGCGCGGCCTGGCCGCCGCCGCGCGCAGCCGCTCCGAGGCCGACTGGCTGGTCGGCATCAACGGCACGCGCGCGATGACGGCGTTCAACTCGCGCGACGGCGGCTTCTTCCTGACGACGGTCGGCCGGGTGCAGACGCCCACGCTGTCCATCGTGGTCGAGCGCGAGGAGAAGATCCGCAAGCACGTGCCGCGCGACTACTGGGAGATCAAGGCCAGCTTCGACGCCCAGGCCGGCCAGTACGACGGCAAGTGGATCGACCCGGCGTTCAGGAAGGGCGACGACGCCGACGCGCGCGCCGACCGCGTGTGGGACCAGGCGAAGGCCGAGGCCATCGCCGCGGCCGTGCGCGGCCAGCCGGGCACCGTCACCGAGGAATCGAAGCCGAGCTCCTCCGCCAGCCCGCTGCTGTACGACCTGACGAGCCTGCAGCGCGAGGCGAACGGGCGCTTCGGCTTCTCGGCCAAGACCACGCTGTCGATCGCGCAGGCCCTCTACGAGAAGCACAAGGTGCTCACCTACCCGCGGACGGACTCGCGCGCGCTGCCGGAAGACTACCTGCCGGTGGTCAAGGACACGCTGAAGATGCTGGCGACCGAAGACCTGCCCGGCCCGCTGCGCGAGCTGGGCGTGCACGCGGGCAAGGCGCTGAAGGAGTCGTACGTCAAGCCGAGCAAGCGGGTGTTCGACAACACCAAGATCTCGGACCACTTCGCCATCATCCCCACGCTGCAGGCGCCGAAGTCACTCTCGGAGGTCGAGGCCAAGCTCTACGACCTCGTCGTCAAGCGTTTCATCGCCGTGTTCTTCCCGAACGCCGAATACCAGGTCACCACGCGCCTGACGCAGGTCGGCGAGCACCGCTTCCAGACCTACGGCAAGGTGCTCGTGAACCCCGGCTGGCTCGCCGTCTACGGCAAGGAGGCGCAGGACGAGGACGCCACCCTCGTGCCGGTGCAGCCC
>DASQCX010000358.1:0-3430 GCA_035634455.1 Burkholderiaceae bacterium | reverse complement strand
TGAGCGACTCGAGGTAGCGCCGCTGGCCCTCGTTGAACAGGATGTCGAAGGCGAGCGTGCTCTTGCCCGAGCCCGAGACGCCGGTGACGACGGTGAACTTGCCGCGCGGGATCTCGACGTCGACCGACTTCAGGTTGTGCTCGCGCGCGTTGACGATGCGGATGGCCTCGTCGTTGGCCGCCCCCGAGGCGCGGCGCCGCTTGCTCACCAGCGATTGCAGGCTGGGCCCGTCGTGCGTGGCGTCGCGCCCGACCTCGGCCGCGGCGTAGCGCGCCTGCTTCTCGCGCGCCTCGCGCTGGGCTTGCGCCGGCGCGTAGCGCTCCAGCCCCAGCGTCTCTTCGTAGTCGCGCAGCGCGCGGCCCGTGTGCGAGCGCGGGTTGGCCTTGAGGTCTTCCGGCGTGCCCACGCCCACCAGCTCGCCGCCGGCCTCGCCGCCCTCGGGCCCGAGATCGACCAGCCAGTCGGCCGAGCGGATCACGTCGAGGTTGTGCTCGATGACGATCAGCGAGTGCCCCGCCTCCAGCAGCCGGCGCAGCGAGCGCATCAGCTTGGCGATGTCGTCGAAGTGCAGGCCGGTGGTCGGCTCGTCGAACAGGAACAGCGTGCCCTTCTTGGCGGCCGGCTGCTGCGGGCCCTGCGCGGCCTCGGCGAGGAAGCCGGCCAGCTTCAGGCGCTGCGCCTCGCCGCCGGACAGCGTCGGCACCGGCTGGCCCAGCTTCACGTAGTCGAGGCCGACGTCGACGATGGGCTGCAGCCGGCGGATGACTTCGCGGTCGTCGGCGAACAGCTGCACGGCCTCGCTGACGGTGAGCTCCAGCACGTCGGCGATCGACAGCTGGCGGTCGCGGCGCACCAGGCGCGCGTCCAGCATCTCGGCGCGGAAGCGCTTGCCGTCGCAGTCCGGGCAGCGCAGGTAGACGTCGGACAGGAACTGCATCTCGACATGCTCGAAGCCCGAGCCGCCGCAGGTCGGGCAGCGTCCGTCGCCGGCGTTGAACGAGAACATGCCCGCGCCGTAGTTGCGCTCGACGGCCACCGGCGTGGTGGCGAACAGCTTGCGGATCTCGTCGAACGCGCCGACGTAGCTCGCCGGGTTCGAGCGCGCGGTCTTGCCGATCGGGCTCTGGTCGACGAACACGGCCTCGGCCAGCCAGTCCGCGCCCAGCAGCGCCTCGTGCTTGCCCGGCGTCTCGGTGGGCTTGCCGAAGTGGCGCTCCAGCGCGGGGAACAGCACGTCCTGCATCAGCGTGCTCTTGCCCGAGCCGCTGACGCCCGTGACGACCACCAGCCGCTGCAGCGGAAATTCGACCGTGACGTCGCGCAGGTTGTGCTCGCTGGCGCCCTGCAGGATCAGCCGCGGCGTCGAGTCGTTGACCGCGCGGCGGATGCCCATGCCGACCTGCTTGCGCGCGCCGAGGTAGGCGCCGGTGAGCGTGTCGGCCAGCTTCGCGCCGTCCGGGTCGCCGTCGAACACGATCCGGCCGCCGCGCTCGCCGGGGCCCGGGCCCATGTCGATCAGGCGGTCGGCCGCCAGCATCACGGCGGGGTCGTGCTCCACCACCACCAGCGTGTTGCCGGCGTCGCGCAGGCGCTGCATGGCCTCGACGATGCGGTGCATGTCGCGCGGGTGCAGGCCGATCGACGGCTCGTCCAGCACGAACAGCGTGTTGACCAGCGAGGTGCCCAGCGCCGTCGTCAGGTTGATGCGCTGCACCTCGCCGCCGGACAGCGTGCGGCTCTGGCGATCCAGCGTGAGGTAGCCGATGCCGACGTCGTTGAGGTACTTCAGGCGCGTGCGGATCTCGTCCAGCAGCAGTTTCAGCGCTTCATCGGGCAGGTCCGCGGGCGTCTGCTGCATGTCGAAGAAGCGGCGCAGCCGGTCGATCGACAGCAGCATCATGTCGTGCAGGCCCAGGCCCGGCAGCGCCTCGAGCTGCTCGCGCGTCCAGCCGGTGCCGCGCGGCAGGTGGCGCCGCGACGGCGGCAGCACCGCGTCGGCCTGTTCCTTCGTGCCGACGCGCCACAGCTGCGCCTCCAGCTTCAGGCGCGCGCCGTCGCACACGGGACAGGTCGTGTAGCTGCGGTACTTGGACAGCAGCACGCGAATGTGCATCTTGTACGCCTTCGACTCCAGGTACTCGAAGAAGCGCTTGATGCCGTACCACTGCTTGTTCCAGTTGCCGTTCCAGTTCGGCGAACCGGCGATCACCCAGTGGCGCTGCGACTCGTTCAGCTGGCTCCACGCGGTGTCGCGCGGGATGCCGGCGTCGCCGGCGTACTTCATCAGGTCTTCCTGGATCTCTTTCCAGGCCGGCGTCTGGATCGCCTTGATCGCGCCGTTGCGCAGCGTCTTCTTCTCGTCCGGGATCACCAGGCCCCAGTCGACGCCGATCACGCGGCCGAAGCCGCGGCAGGTCTCGCAGGCGCCGAACGCGGAGTTGAACGAGAACAGCGCCGGCTGCGGGTCGTCGTAGCGCAGGTCGCTCTCGGGGCAGTGCAGGCCGGTGGACCAGCGCCAGCGGATGCCGGGGTCGGCCGCCTCGGCGCTCTCGGGCAGCACGTCGACGTTGAGCCGCCCCTGCCCGCGCTTGAGCGCCAGCTCGATGGCCTCGACCACGCGCACCTTCTCGACGTTGCCGACGCGGAAGCGGTCGGCGACGACGTCCAGCAGCTTGCGCTCGGCGCCCTTGTCGTCCTTGATCGTGCGTTCGCCGTGGATGCGCGTGAAGCCGCTGGACGACAGCCACTGCGCCACCTCGTCGGCCGTCGTGTTGGCCGGCAGCTCGACCGGGAACGTGATCGCCACGCGCGGGTCGCCCTGCGCCGCGGCGCGTTGCACGAGATCGGCGTAGATCGTGTCGGGCGTGTCGTGGCGCACCGGCAGCGCGGTGACGCGGTCGAACAGCGCCGCGGCGCGGCCGAACAGCAGCTTGAGGTGGTCGTTCAGCTCCGTCATCGTGCCGACCGTGGAGCGCGAGCTGCGCACCGGGTTGGTCTGGTCGATGGCGATCGCGGGCGGCACGCCTTCGACGTGGTCGACGGCGGGGCGATCCATGCGATCGAGGAACTGGCGCGCGTAGGCCGAGAAGGTTTCGACGTAGCGCCGCTGGCCCTCGGCGTACAGCGTGTCGAACACCAGGCTGGACTTGCCCGACCCGCTCGGCCCCGTCACCACGGTGAGCTCGCCGGTGCGGATGTCCAGATCGAGGTTCTTGAGGTTGTGCTGCCGCGCGCCGCGAATGCGGATGAGCCCGCTCATGGGTGTCCTTCCTGGGGTAGGCGGAAGATTCTAGGGGCGCGGCTCGCCAGCGCTTGTCATCTTTTATTGGCCCTGCGCGGCGTCGGATGTTGTTGAAACCCGGGGTCGGCACCCCATCTTCGCGGCACCCGGCCGCCCCGGGTCACCCCCGGGCGCCGGCGAGGTGCGCGA
>DASQCX010000357.1:0-1527 GCA_035634455.1 Burkholderiaceae bacterium | reverse complement strand
AGGACGCCGACGCCGGGCTGCAGGCAAACCTGCACGAAGACGCGCGCCGCTTTGACTCCCCCGCACTGAGCGCGGAGGCGCTGGCGTGCGCGCTGGCGTCCGTGAACCTGCTGGAGTCGCTGGGCTGGAGCGCCGTTCACGAGCGCGCACGCTCGCTGGCCCGGCGCCTGACCGAGTTGCTGGAGGCCAGCGGGCGCGAGCCCGCGCCGCGCGGGGACACGACGCTCGTGTCCTTCCCCAGCGAGGACCCGCCCGCCGAGCGGGCGCGCCTGGCGGAAGGCGGGATCATCGTGCGTAACATTCCCCGTCGGCCCTGGCTGCGAGCGTCTGTCGGGGCGTGGAATGACGAGGACGATCTCAATCGGTTGCTAGGGATGCTCTCCACGTGACGCCCTCGGCAGAAGACGGGACGACGATGGCCGCCGCATCCCAGCCGGTCGCAAACGCGCCCGCTGCGCCCGCGCTGGCCGAGCCCCTGGAGGTGGTCGCCGCCCGGCGCTGGCGTCCGCAGGTCAGGGTCATGCCGCACCATCTCGCGCTCGCGGCCGTGCTCGCGCTCTCGGCGCTGCTGAACACCTACCGGCTTTCGCAGAACGGCTACGCCAACATCTTCTACTCGGCGGGCATCAAGTCGATGCTGCGCTCGCTGCACAACTTCCTGTTCGTGTCGTTCGACCCGGGCGGCCTGATCATGATCGACAAGCCGCCGCTCGGGCTGTGGGTGCAGGCCGCGAGCGCGAAGGTGTTCGGCTTCTCCCCGATGAGCCTGATCTTGCCGGAGGCGATCGCCGGCGTACTCGCAGTGGCGCTCCTCTATCGCATCCTGGTCGGCCGCTTCGGGCGGGTGGCGGCGCTCGCGGGCGCGCTGGCCCTGGCCGTGTTCCCCTCGTTCGTGGCGGTGTCGCGCGCCAACGGCGTGGACTCGCTGCTGATCCTGCTGATGATCCTTGCCTGCGAGGCCGGGCTGCGCGCCGTCGAAACCGGACGCTGGCGATACCTGCTGCTGTGCGCCGTGCTCGTCGGGCTGGCGTTCAACACCAAGACGCTGGCCGCCTACCTCGTGATTCCCGGCATCGCCGTTGCCTACGTGCTCTGCGCACCGGGCTCGATCACGCGTCGCGGCATGCAGCTGCTCGCGGCGGGCGCGCTGCTGGTGGCGGTCTCCTTCTCCTGGATCACCTTGGTCGATCTGACGCCGGCCTCTTCGCGTCCCTACGTTGGCGGCTCGACCAACAACTCCGAGCTGGGACTGACGTTCGGATACAACGGCTTCGGGCGCGTTGGAGGGCAGGTCGGGGGTCCGGGCCGGATCCCGACCGGCGCGGGCGCGCTCGTGCACTCGCCGCGGGTTCGCGCGCCGCACGGCCACCTGCGCCTCGGGGCAGCGGGATCCGCGGCTCCCGCGGCGCCCCGGCATTACGCGACGATGCTCGACGGCAGGGAAAGGAACCCGCAGGCATTCGGGGGGCCGCCCCGGCCGCTGCGGCTGTTCGGCACGCAGCTGGGCGACCAGGGCAGCTGGATACT
>DASQCX010000356.1:0-6306 GCA_035634455.1 Burkholderiaceae bacterium | reverse complement strand
CAAGTTCTTCGACGACGTGATGGTCAATGCCGACGACCCCAAGGTGCGCACCAACCGGCTGGGCCTGCTGGCCACGCTGCACGGCGTGATGAACCGCGTCGCCGACCTTTCCCGCCTGTCCGCCTGATCGCCTGACCGCATCGAGAGGCCCCGAGGATGCCCATGCAAACCCCCAAGCTCGTGATCACCGGCCGCGACGGCATCCTCAACTTCTTCCGCAGCGATCACGTGAAGGCGCCCGAGGAGTGGCAGCCGATCCCCGGCGCGCTGGAGGCGGTCGCGCGGCTGAACCATGCGGGCTGGCACGTGGTGGTGGCGACCAACCAGTCGGGCATCGGCCGCGGCATGATCGACATGACCTCGGTCAACGCCGTGCACCAGCACATGATGAAGCTGCTGTCGGAGAAGGGCGGCCGCATCGACGCTGTGTTCTTCTGTCCGCACGCGGCCACCGAGCAGTGCGACTGCCGCAAGCCCGCGCCCGGCCTGATGCACGACATCGGCGAGCGCTACGGCGTCGAGCTCGGCACCGTGCCCATGGTGTGCGACACGCTGCGCGACCTCGAGGCCGCCAGGGCCGCCGGCTGCCAGCCGCACCTGGTGCGCAGCGGGCGCGCCGCCGAGGTCGACGACGCCACCATCGCGCAGTGGCTCGAGGCCGTGCCGGGCACCACGGTGCATGCGGACCTGTCAGCGTTCGCCGCGCACGTCACCGGCAACTGAGAACAACGAACACCGCAAGGCATGACCAAGGCCCTCTCCGTCGTCCGCTCCATCCTGTTCCTGGCCTACATGGCGATCACGGTGATCCCGTGGGGCTTCGTCGTGTGCGTCTGCTCGCCGTTCCTGAGCAGCGACGCCGTCTACACCTGGTGCATCAACTGGGTGAAGCTCGCGCACCACGGCGCGCGCTGGATCTGCGGCGTGAAGTGGCGCGTGACCGGCATGGAGAACCTGCCGACCGCGCAGCAGGCGACGGCAGCCGTGATCCTGGCGTCCAAGCACCAGTCGACGTGGGAGACCTTCGCGCTCCCGTCGCTGATGCCGCACCCGCTGGCCTACGTGTTCAAGAAGGAGCTGCTGTACATCCCGTTCTTCGGCTGGGCGATGTCGCGCCTGGACATGATCCACATCGACCGCAGCAAGCGCACGGAGGCGTGGAACAAGGTGGCGGAGCAGGGCCGGCGGCTCAGCAAGCTGGGCAAGTGGGTGATCATGTTCCCGGAAGGCACGCGCACGCCGCGCGGCAGCCAGGGCACCTACAAGGCGGGCGCCACGCGCCTGGCGATCGCGGTGGGTGTTCCCGTGGTGCCGATCGCCGTCAATTCGGCGCGCTGCTGGCCGCGCAAGAGCTTCTGGCTGAAGCCGGGCACGGTGACGATCTCCATCGGCAAGCCGATCCCGCCGCAGGGGCGCGAGCCCGACGAGATGATGCGCGAGGTCGAGACGTGGATCGAGGCCGAGATGCGGCGCCTCGACCCCGAGGCCTACGTGCAGGCGAAGGCCTGACGCACCGGCGCGCGTGACGCGCGCCGCGCGGGCTCAGTGCCCGCCGCGCAGCTTCGCGGCCAGGAACTCGACGACCTGCGTCGTGCGCTCCTCGCCCTTGGCCAGGCTCGGCGACGTCATGAACTGGCCGCCGACCACGATGGTGGGCACGCCGTCGACGCCGTAGGCCTCCATCAGCTGGTTGGCCTGCTGCACCTTGGTGCGCACGCCGAACGAGCCGAACAGCGACATGAAGCGCTTGGCGTCGACGCCGTTCTTGCCCATGAAGGCGGCGATGTCGTCGGGCTTGTCCAGGCGCTGGTGCTCCAGGTGCACGGCGTTGAAGATCTTCTGCTGCACGGCGTCGACGACATCCATCGCCTCCAGCGCGAAGTACATCGGTTGGAAGTTCGTGTAGTTCTGCAGGAAGTGCACCGGCAGCCGGTGGAAGTGGATGCCGGCGGGCTTCTTCTTGAGCCAGGACTCGAGCGTGGGCTCGAACTCGAAGCAGTGCGGGCAGGCGTAGCTGAAGAACTCGACGACGTCGACCGTGCCGGCCGGGGCCGACGGGTTGCCCGGCGTGGCGACGGGCTTGTAGTCCTGGCCGGCGACGGGCGTGCCGCCCTGGGCGTCGGCCAGGCGGGTCAGGCCCAGGCCCAGCGAGGCGGCGGCGAGCGTGGAGAAGTGGCGGCGTTGCAAGCGAATCCTTTCAGGGAGCTGAAGCGTGGGCGCTCCTGCGCGGAGCCGCCGGCGGCGGAAAGCGAGGGGGCATTGTGACCACACTTGGTTCCCGCTGCACGGCAGAGGTTCCCCGCCGGGCGTGTCCTGCCGCCGCGCCGCTCAGCCTTCGGCCAGCACCTGTCCGGCCAGGCCGTCCACCACCGCCAGCGCCCGCGCCGCGCCGCGGGCCATGAACGGCGAGGTGAGGAAGCGGCCCTGCACCATCATCATGGGCACGCTGCCGGCGCCGCTGGCGTCGAACAACCGGTCGGCCTGCGCCACCTTCGCGCCGGTGTCGGGGGCGGTGAACACGCGCATGAACTCGTCGGCGTCGACGCCGTTGCGCGCCATGAACGCGGCGATGTCCGCGGGCGTGTCCAGGCGCTGGCGCTCCGCGTGCACGGCGTCGAAGATCCTGCGCGGCATCGTGTCGGCCAGGCCGAGCGTCTCGAGGGTGACGTACAGCGGCTGGAAATTGCGGAAGTTGCGCTGGAACGGCACCGGCGAGCGGCGGAAGCGGAGCTCCGGCGCCTTGCGCTGCAGCCAGGCTTCCAGCGGGGTCTCGAAGGCGAAGCAGTGCGGGCAGGCGAAGCTGAAGAACTCGACGACGTCGACCGCGCCCGGCGGCGCGGCGACCGGCACCGGCGGGGCGATCGCCGTGAAGTCGCGCGGCCGGGCGATGGCCGGCGACTCGCCCTGCGCGGCGGCGCCGCGGGGCAGGGCCAGCCCCAGCGTGGCGCCGGCGGCGAGAGCGGAGAAGTGGCGGCGCTTCAAGCGGGGTTCCTGGAAAGTGGGCGGGGCAGAGCCGCATTGTCGTGGCCGCGGTCCGTCACGGTGCGGCGGGTTTGGGCTCCATTCGGCCGCCGCGGCCGGCGGCGCGAGGCCCTAGAATCGCCATCCATGTCCCGACCCGGTCCGGCCGACGACCTCTCGCAGCTCTCGCTGTTCGACGCCCCGCCGTCGACCGCGGCCGCGTCGTCGCCCCCGCGCGCGCCGGTCGAGCGCGCCGCGCCGCCGCAGGGGCCGGCCGACGCGCAGGCCGACACGCCGTCCGCCCTGCGCCGCGGCGAGCCGTCGCCGCTGCATTTCCGCCATCCGCAGGCCGAGCGCGAGCTGCAGCTGGGCGAGCACCACGTGGCGTATGCGCTGCGCCGCGCGCGCCGCAGCAGCATCGGCTTCGTCGTCAGCGCCGAAGGGCTGCAGGTCAATGCGCCGCGCTGGGTGTCGCTGCAGAACATCGACGCCGCGGTGCGCTCCAAGTCCGGCTGGATCCTGCGCAAGCTGCAGGAGCAGCGCGAGCGCGCGCGCCGCGTCGAGGCCGCGCGCATCGAATGGCGCGACGGCACCACGCTGCCCTTCCTCGGCGAGACGGTCATCATCGTGCTGGACCCGCGCGTGGCCGGCGCCGTGCTCGACGCCGACGCGCAGGCGCTGCCCGGCGTGCCGCGCCTCGTGCTGCGCGTGGGCCTGCCGCAGACGGCCGAGCCCGAGCAGATCCGCGACGTCGTGCAGAGCTGGCTGCAGCGCCAGGCGCTGCGCATCTTCGACGAGCGTTGCCGGCACTTCGCGCAGACGCTGGGCGTGCGCATGACGCGGCTGTCGCTGAGCTCCGCGCAGACGCGCTGGGGCTCGGCCTCGGCCGACGGCTCGATCCGCCTGAACTGGCGCCTCGTGCATTTCGGCCTGCAGGTGATCGACTACGTCGTCGCGCACGAGCTCGCGCACCTGCGCGAGATGAACCACAGCGCCGCGTTCTGGGACGTGGTGCGCTCCGTGGTGCCCGACTACGAGAAGATGCGCAGCACGCTGAAGGACGTACCCGTACCGGTATTGGGCTGAACACCTGTACATGTATTAGCCGCTTACTACGCGAATGCGGAACTATTGGCCATCGAACCCCCCAAATGGGGGATGCCGGCCTCCTGCTCCGCAGGCAAAGTAGCACCTGCACGCTGTCATTGCCCGTCAGGGCCAGGGGAGCATCCAGGGAGCGAAAGCCGGACATGACCGGCAGCAGGGCCGATCGTTTGACGACGATCGGCTTTGTTTTTTTCAGCGCGCGGAAAAGCGCCGGACGCCGTCGGTGTCGCGCTGTCCGCGCAGGCGTCCCATGCCGGCCAGCGCGTGCAGGTGCGCGACGGCCTCACCCATCGCGAAGGTGGTCTGGTGCAGGTCGAGCTGGCGGCGGAACAGCACCGGCAGCAGGTCGGCAGCGCTGCACGGCTTGGCGCGGCAGGCCTCGACCACCGCGTCGAAGTGATGTTCGTGATGGCGCTCGAGCTGGTCGACGCGCTCGTGCAGCCCCGTGAACGGCTTGCCGTGCGACGGCAGCACCAGCGTGCCTTCGGGCAGCGTGCGCAGGCGCGCGATCGACGCCAGGAACAGCGGCAGCGGATTCGCCTCGGGCTCGATGTCGACCACGCTGACGTTGGTGGAGATGCGCGGCAGCAGCATGTCGCCCGAGATCAGCACGCCCAGCGCCGGGCAATGCAGGCTGATGTGCTCCGGCGCGTGGCCGTAGCCGGCGATGCAGTGCCAGTCGTGCTCGCCGATGCGGATCGCCTGGCCGTCCATCAGGCGGCGGAAGCGCCGCGGCACCTGCGGCACCATCGAGGCGTAGTAGCCGCCGCGGGCGCGCACCCTGGCCAGCGCCTCGGGGTCGACCAGGCCGTGCTCGCCGAAGAAGGCCGCGGCGTCCTCGCCGCCGAAGCCCGTGGTGGACTGGCTGGCCAGGCGCGCGGCGTACCAGTCGGTGGCGCTGATCCACAGGCGGCAGCCCCAGCGCTCGGTGAGCCAGTGGGCGTTGCCGATGTGGTCGGGGTGCATGTGCGTGACGATCACGCGCAGCACGGGCAGGCCGTCGAGGTGATGCGCGAACACCTGCTCCCAGGCGGCGCGCGTGGCGTCGTTGGCGACGCCGCAGTCGACGATGGCCCAGCCCTCGCGGCCGTCCTCGGCGCGATCGCGCAGCAGCCACAGGTTGATGTGGTCCAGCGCGAACGGCAGCGGCATGCGCAGCCAGCGCAGGCCGGGCGCGATGTCGATCGCCGCGCCGGTGGCGGGCAGGGTGTCGCCCAGCGGGTAGGCCAGTTTCGATTCGTCGGCGTTGGCCATGCGGGCTCCGGTGGACTAGACTTCCGTTTACGTTAACGTCAGTCTAACCATGAGCGCTTCTCCCAGCACGGCAGGCAGGAACAAGGCGGCGAAGGCGCAGGCCGCCAAGAGCTTCACGATCACGGAACTGGCCGCGGAGTTCGACGTCACCCCGCGCGCGATCCGCTTCTACGAGGACGTGGGCCTGCTGGAGCCGACCCGCGCCGGCCGCAACCGCGTCTATTCGCAGCGCGAACGCACGCGCCTGAAGCTGACGCTGCGCGGCAAGCGCCTGGGCCTGAGCCTGCAGGAGATCAAGCAGCTGGTGGACATGTACGACTCGCCCTCGGACACCAAGCCGCAGCTGGAGGCCTTCCTGTCGGTGCTGCGCGCGCATCGCCAGCAGATCGAGCTGCAGCTGGAGGACATCCGCGTCACGCTAGAGGAGATCGCCCAGCACGAGGCGCGCTGCGAACGCCTGCTGGAGGCGGCCGGCGGCGTCGTCCCGTCCGCGCCCGCCGCGAAGCGCGCGCGATCGACGGCCTGATTTACGTTTACGTAAACGTCAATTAAACTGCGGGCTTCCGATGCCCGGGCGGGCCGGCGCTGCGCGCCAGGCCGCCCCCAGGCCGCGTTTTCCACCCCAGTTGCCCGGCGCCGCCTCGCGGCGCGCCACCCAGGAGACGAGAGATGAGCAACCTGCCCGGCCTGAATTTCATGCTCGGTGAAGACATCGACGCGCTGCGCGACGCCGTGCACGCGTTCGCGCAGGCCGAGATCGCGCCGCGCGCGGCCGAGATCGACCGCACCGACCGCTTCCCCGCGGACCTGTGGAGGAAGCTCGGGGCGCTCGGGGCGCTCGGCGTGACCGTGCCGGAAGCCTATGGCGGCGCGGACATGGGCTATCTGGCGCACATGGTGGCGATGGAAGAGATCAGCCGCGCCTCGGCGTCGGTGGGCCTGTCCTATGGCGCGCACAGCAACCTGTGCGTCAACCAGATCAAC
>DASQCX010000355.1:0-1607 GCA_035634455.1 Burkholderiaceae bacterium | reverse complement strand
CCGTCCAGGTTCCCCACAGCTGCAGCCCCTTGCCGGGCATGCAGCGCACGAGGTTGATGCCGTCGCGGTAGAACGCCTCGCGCTCGTCCAGCGCCCACTCGCGGCCGACGTCGACCGCGTCCACGCACTCGGCGTTGGCGGGGGTCCAGTGGGCGCCGCGCTCGCGGTCCAGGCGACTCACCACGCCGGCCACGTGGCCCGAGGCGGGCACCAGCTTGATCGGCGCCGCGCCGCCGCCCAGCGGGTCGGGCACGCCCAGCGGCGGATGCCAGACCGTGACGTTGCGCAGGCCGGTCCCGGCGTTGCGATTGCGCAGCGCGCCGAGCCACGCGAGCGCGACGCCGGGGTCGGCCACGTCCTGTGCGGTGTCCGGCGGCACGTCCAGCAACAGCAGGCGGTCGTGCAGGCCGTCGATGGTGGAGATCATCCGCGTCACGAGGGCGTCCGCGTCGTCCGCGGACAGTTCGCCGAGCAGGTCGGGCGCGGCGAGCAGCGCCACCTCGGGCTCGTCGAGCAGGGCCTGCGCGCCGGCGCCGTAGTCGGAAGCGCCCGGCGCCTCGTCCGCGCCCGCGCCGAACGGCAGGGCGGGTTCGTCCCAGTCCATGACCGCCGGCCCGAGCACCGCCGTCTCTGGCGGCGCCGCGCCGATGGCCTCGATGCGGATCAGCGCCGAGCCGCTCGTGGGCTGCTCCGCGCTCGGATTGAGGACCCGTGCCAGGTCCGAGGGCGCGATCGCGCGGAACGACTCCGTCGGCTCATCCGGCGCGCGCACCGTGAGGTCGATCTCGGGCTTGCCCAGGCGCCCCCGGCGGCGATAGCGCACCGAGACCGACAGGCCGTTGCCCCAGGCGCCGGGACTCGACGCGGCGATGGCGTAGCGCATGGACGCGAAGCCGCCGTTCCACGCCACGACCGGGTCGACCGCCCACTCGGTGCGGGCGGTGCTGGATCCCGCACCCGCGACGCGCCAGACGTGCGCGACCTCGCCGCCGTTCTCGAAGTAGCCGCGCATCGCGTACGGTCCCATGACGCCGGGCGCCAGGCCCCCGTACAGCCGCAGGAACTGGCGCCAGCCCTCGACCCGAGCGACGCTGCCCAGCGGGCCGCGGCGCGTGTGCGCGATGATGCCGGCCACGTCGGACCGCACGGGCGACGGCTGCGGCCGCGGACGTGCGATCTCGAAGTAGACGCCAGGTTCGTCGGGGCGCGCTTGCATGGCGGGCTCAGGTGTCGAGGGTCAGGCCTTCGTGGCAGATCTCGAGCGTCTCCATGCCGATCTCGTTGTTCTTGGCATTGAGGCCCGGGCCGGTCCACTTGCACGGCCAGCCGCGCGTGAAGTTCCAGCGCATGACCTCCTGCTTGTTCTCGTCGAGCAGAACCACGCTGCCCTCGGTGCGGTGCACCTTGCCGTTCATGGCCTCCTGGATCCAGTTCCACAGCGCGGGGTCGCCCAGGATCCCGCGCTTGAGCGTGATGTTGGAGAACTTCTTCAGGCCGGGCATCTTGCGCACGGTGATGTCTTCGGCGCCGTTGCGGTATTCGATCGGCGAGATCTCCACCTCCAGGCCGGAAGCCTCGGCGAAGCTTCCCTTGACGGCGGTGCCGTC
>DASQCX010000354.1:0-1505 GCA_035634455.1 Burkholderiaceae bacterium | reverse complement strand
AACTCGCCTGAGCGTCCCGGACACGACGGCTGGGCGATGCCAGACACCTCCGGCTGCTGTTATCGCTCGTTGCGTGCACTATTGCAGCCAGCCTCCCCCGACTGGGGGTCACCGGGCCGACGCCCCGGCTTGCGATAATTCCGCTTCCTCAGACGAACCGGAATCTCCTATGGCACTCAGTGTCGTGATCATGGCGGCGGGCAAGGGCACGCGGATGCGGTCGGCGCGGCCCAAGGTGCTGCATGCGCTGGGTGGCACGCCGCTGCTGGGTCACGTCGTCGCCACCGCGGAGGCGCTGGCGCCGCAGACGTGCATCGTCGTCACCGGGCACGGCGCGGAGGCCGTCGAGGCGGCGTTCGCGGGCGCGCAGTGCGTGTTCGTGCGCCAGATGCCGCAGCTCGGCACGGGCCACGCCGTCCAGCAGGCCGTGCCGGCGCTCGGCGACGACGACGGCGTCACGCTGGTGCTCAACGGCGACGTGCCGCTGATCCGCGAAGCCACGCTGCGGGCGCTGGTCGAGGCCTGCGGCGGAAAGAACCTGGCGCTGCTGACCGTGGACCTGGCCAACCCGTTCGGCTACGGCCGCATCGTGCGTGCGCCGGAGGCGGGCGATGCCGATGGCATCGGCCCTAAGGGCCATGCCGACTTCGTCGGCGGCGCCGTGCAGGCGATCGTCGAGGAGAAGGACGCGACGCCGCTGCAGCGCCAGATCACCGAGGTCTACACCGGCATCCTGGCCGCGCCCACGAAGCTGCTGAAGGGCTGGCTCGCGCGCCTGACCAACCACAACGCGCAGGGCGAGTTCTACCTGACCGACGTCGTCGCGCATGCGGTGTCCGACGGCGTCGAGGTGCGCACCGCGTCCGCGAAGGACGAGACCGAGGTGCTGGGCGTCAACAGCCCGCTGCAGCTCGCCGACCTGGAGCGCCGCCTGCAGCGCCGCCACGCCGACGCGCTGATGGAAGCCGGCGTGCGCCTGGCCGACCCCGCGCGCTTCGACCTGCGCGGCACGCTCGTCTGCGGCATGGACGTCGAGATCGACGTCGGCTGCGTGTTCGAGGGCGCCGTGAAGCTGGGCGACGACGTCCGCGTCGGCCCGCACTGCGTGATCCGCGACGCCGAGATCGCCGCCGGCGCGGTGATCCATCCGTTCACGCACATCGAGGGCGCCACGGTCGGCGCCGGCACGCTGATCGGCCCGTTCGCGCGCCTGCGCCCGGGCGCGAAGCTCGGCGAGGAGGTGCACATCGGCAACTTCGTCGAGGTCAAGAACTCGACGCTGGCCGACGGCGCCAAGGCCAACCACCTGGCCTACCTCGGCGACGCGACGGTGGGCGAGCGCGTCAACTACGGCGCGGGCAGCATCACGGCGAACTACGACGGCGCCAACAAGCACCGCACGGTGATCGGCGCCGACGTCCACGTGGGCTCGAACTGCGTGCTGGTCGCCCCGGTCGAGATCGGCGCCGGCGCCACCATCGGCGGCGGCTCGACGATCACCAAGA
>DASQCX010000353.1:0-3682 GCA_035634455.1 Burkholderiaceae bacterium | reverse complement strand
GTCGCGCTGGCGCACTCGCTGGCCGGCAATTCGGCCACCGTGGGGCACACCGAGCTGTCGTCGCTGGCGCGCCGCCTCGAGCACGCGCTGGAGGTCTCGCAGGCGCGCCTAGTGACGCCGGACGAGGCGCGCCTGTACAGCGACGTGGCCGAGGAGATCCGCCGCCTGCTGCACCAGTTCGCCGCCGGCTTCCTGCAGCCGCCCGCGCAGCCGCTGGTGGCGCGCTTCGACGCCTTCCAGGCGACCGTCCAGGCGCAGGTCGCGCAGGCCGCGCACGAGGAGGCCGTCCAGCGCGATCGCGATGCGCAGCTTGCCGCCGCCGAGAAGGCCGCCGCCGAGGCGAAGGCCACGGCCGACGCCCAGGCCGCCGAGGCCAAGGCCGCCGAAGAGGCCCGCGCCGCTGCCGAGGCCCAGGCGGCCGAGGAGGCGCGTGTCGCCGCGCAAGCCCAGGCCGCCGAGGAGGCCCGCGTCGCTGCCGAGCAGCACGCTGCCGCCGCGCTGGCCGCCGCCGCGGAACACCATTTCGCCGAGCCGCCGATCGCCGCGCCGGAAGTCATCGATTCGCCCGACACCGAGATCGGCGCCGACGAGTTCGAGGCCCTGCAGGCCGCCGCCGACGCGGCGCCCGCCGAGCCCGTCGCGCACCCGTCCGCGGCCGCCATCCCGGCGTCCGGCCTGGGCGCCGTCAAGTTCACGGCGCTGGACGACAGCGTCCGCCACGAGCCGGCCGAGCGCCACGAGGTCGCCGCGCCGGAGACCGACGCCGGCGCCTTCGCGCAGGACCTGGACGCGCACGACGCGGTCGATCCCGAGCTGTTCGAGATCTTCGCGGAAGAGGCGCACGAGCTGCTGCCCAACCTCGCTTCGCACCTGCGGGCGTGGGAAGAGTCGCCGGAGATGACCTCCGAGGCCTTCGGCGCGCTGCGCGCGCTGCACACGCTCAAGGGCAGCGCCCGCCTCGCCGGCGCCATGCGCCTGGGCGAGCTGGCGCACCGCCTGGAGTCCGCGTTCGAGGAGCGCGTGGGCGGCCGTTCGTCCAACCCGCCGACGATGGCGATGCTGCACACCGGCGTCGACGCGCTCGACGAGGAATTCCAGCGCCTGCTCAAGAACCCGCAAGGCATGCCGGCGCCCGCGCCGGTGGCGGCGCCTGTCGCGATCGAGCCCGTCGTGGCCGAGCCGGTCGCACCGGCGCCGGTGGCCGAGGCGCCCGTCGCACCGCAGGCGCCGGCGGCTGCGCCGGCCGCGGCCGAGACGGCGGTTCGTCCGGTCGCGCCCAGGGCGCCGTCGGATGCCGCGCCCATCGTCATCGACTGGGCCCGCTTCAGCACCGAGAACCCGTCGCGCGTGCAGCGCGTCGTCGAGGCGGCCGCCGGCAACCCGGCCACCGCCACGGTGCGCGTCAAGGCGCCGCTGCTGGACCGCCTGGTCAACCAGGCCGGCGAAGTCTCGATCACGCGCTCGCGCCTCGAGACCGACGTCACGCAGATGCGCTCGTCGCTGCGCGAACTGACGGAAAACCTGGATCGCCTGCGCCGCCAGCTGCGCGACATCGAACTGCAGGCCGACTCGCAGATCGCGTCGCGCCTGGAGGCCAGCAAGAGCTCGGCCGCCGAGTTCGACCCGCTGGAGATGGACCGCTTCACGCGCTTCCAGGAACTGACGCGCATGATGGCCGAGTCGGTGAACGACGTGGCCACGGTGCAGCGCAGCATCACGCAGACGGTGCAGTCGGCCGAAGACGAGATGGCCGCCCAGGCGCGCCTGACGCGCGCGCTGTCCGAGGACCTGCTGCGCGCCCGCATGGTGCCGTTCGACGCGCTGTCCGAGCGCCTGTACCGCGTCGTGCGCCAGGCCGCCAAGGAAACCTCCGTGCAGGTGCGCCTGAACGTCGAGGGCTCGTCCATCGAGCTGGATCGCTCGGTGCTGGACCGCATGGCCGGCGCGTTCGAGCACCTGCTGCGCAACTCCGTCGTCCACGGCATCGAGTCGGCCGACGTGCGCCGCGCGCAGGACAAGGATCCGGTCGGGACGATCGACGTCTCGCTGGCCCAGCAGGGCAACGAGGTGCGGATCCAGATCCGCGACGACGGCGCCGGCCTCGACCTGCAGCGCATCGAGGCGCGCGGCCGCGCCAACGGCCTGATCGCGCCGGACGCGACCCCGACCGAGGCCGAGCTCGCCAACCTGATCTTCACGCCGGGCTTCACGACGGCCGAGTCGGTGACCGAGCTGGCCGGCCGCGGGGTCGGCATGGACGTGGTGCGCGCCGACATCACCGCGCTCGGCGGCCGCATCGAGACCGCCTCGGCCCCGGGCCGCGGCACGGCGTTCACGCTGCTGCTGCCGCTGACCACGGCCGTCACGCGCGTCGTGCAGCTGCGCTGCGGCGACCTCACCGTCGCCATGCCGGCGTCGCTGGTGGAGGTGGTGCGCCGCGCCACCAACGCCGACATCGAGCAGGCCTACAAGACCGGCGTCTACCAGGACGGCACGCACGAGCTGCCGTTCTTCTGGCTGGGCGCGCTGCTGCAGTCGAGCACGCACGGCGTGCTGGCCGGCAAGACCAACTCGGTCGTGCTGGTGCGAAGCGCCGAGCAGCGCGTCGCGCTGCACGTCGACCAGGTCGTGGGCAACCAGGAAGTGGTCGTCAAGAACCTGGGGCCGCAGCTGGCGCGCCTGCCGGGCCTGGCGGGCATGTCCCTGCTGGCCACCGGCGAGGTGGTGCCCATCTACAACCCGGTGGCGCTCGCCGCCGTGTACGGCCAGCGCGCGGCCGCCGAGGCCGGCGCGCCGCACGTGCCGGTGGTGGTCGAGGAGGTCGAGGAGGCCAAGGCGCCGCTGATCCTGGTGGTGGACGATTCGCTGACGGTGCGCCGCGTGACGCAGCGCCTGCTGACGCGCGAAGGCTTCCGCGTCACCGTGGCCAAGGACGGCCTCGATGCGCTGGAGCAGCTCGAGGTCGAGCGCCCGGCCGTGATGCTGACCGACATCGAGATGCCGCGCATGGACGGCTTCGACCTGCTGCGCAACGTGCGCCACGATCCGCGCTGGGCCGGCCTGCCGGTGGTCATGATCACGTCGCGCATCGCCCAGAAGCACCGCGACCTGGCGATCCAGCTGGGCGCCGATCATTACCTCGGCAAGCCCTACGACGAAGAGCAGCTGATCGGCCTGATCCGCGACAACGTCGCGCGGAAGACGCCCGCCTGACGATCCGTGAAGGAATCCGGCCCGCGGGCCGGATTCCTCCGTGGTTTCCGGGGTTCAGCCGGCGGGATCGCCGGCCGATAAAAGAGGGCACCTCGTAAATCCATGTCGGAAATCATTGATCACCTGGCCTCGCTGACCGGGCTGCGCGACCGCGACACGCTCGACGTCAGCCTGGCGCACGCCATGCGCGACTTCCTCGCGCCCCGGTGCGTGGCCGTCTGCCGGCTGGTCGGGGAACCGGGCGACGAGCGCTGGCTGACGCGCGCCGCGCTGCTGTACGACGCGCCCGCCGCCACGGCCGATCCGGCCTGGGTCGACCTCGAATCGCTGCCGCGCGCCGACCAGCGCCCGGCGCGTCTCCAGTGCCTGAACACGGCCGAGATCGTCGAGCAGCGCACCGACGGCCTGTTCACGACCCTGTTCCCGGTGATGTCGGACACCGGCGCCGTCGGCGTCATCGAGCTGCAGA
>DASQCX010000352.1:0-2941 GCA_035634455.1 Burkholderiaceae bacterium | reverse complement strand
GAGCGCCGGCCCGAGCCGCCGCAGGTTCTCCTTCATCACGTAGTCGTTGGCGCCGGCCTGCATCGCGGCGACCGCGGTCTCCTCGCCGATCGTCCCCGAGACGAAGATGAACGGGATGTCCATGCCGGTGTCGCGGAACTCGGCCAGCGCGTCGAGCCCGCTGAAGCCCGGCATGCTGAAGTCGGAAATCATCGCGTCCCAGGGGCCTTCGAGCAGCGCCTGGCGCAGCGACGGCAGGTCCTGCACGCGCCGGCCTTCCGGGGCGAAGCCGGCCTTGCGGAGCTGCCGCATGGCCAGCCGGAAGTCGTTCTCGGAATCCTCGATCGCGAGGATCTTGATCGGGCGCTCGTTCATGATGCGGTCATTGCGGCGGCGGGACCTGGTTGAGCGCCAGCCAGTAGATGCCCAGGACCTTGACGGCCTCCAGGAACTCGGCGAAATCGACCGGCTTGCGGACGTAGCTGTTGGCACCGAGCGCGTACCCCGCGATGACGTCCTGCTCCTCCTTGGACGAGGTCAGGATGACGGTGGGCAGGAGGGCCGTCCGATGATCGGCGCGCATCGCCTTGAGCACGCCCAGGCCGTCCAGCTTGGGCAGCTTCAGGTCGAGGATGACGAGCGTCGGCGGCGCCGCGCCGCGGCCTGCGTGGACGCCGCGCGCGAACAGGAAGTCGAGCGCCTCGACGCCGTCGCGCACCACGACGACCGGGTTCATCAGGTGGCTGCGCTTGAACGCGCGCAGCGTCAGCGCGACGTCGTCGTCGTTGTCTTCAACCAGCAGGATGGCCTTGTTCTGTTCGTTCATCTTGTTGCTCCGCAGGACGGAAATAGAACGTCGCTCCCTGGCCGAGGGCCGCCTGGGCGCCCACCGACCAGCCGTGGCGGCGCATCACGCGCTGCACGGTGGCCAGGCCGACCCCGGTGCCGGGGAAATCGCTCTCGTGATGGAGGCGCTGGAACGCGCCGAACAGGCGCGAGGCATAGGCCATGTCGAATCCGGCGCCGTTGTCGGAGACGAAGCAGACCTGCGCCCCGTCCTCGACCCGCGTGCCGACGCGGATGACGGCCTCCTTCACCTTGCTCGTGAACTTCCACGCGTTGGCGAGCAGGTTGTGCAGGGCGATCGCGATCAGCTCGCGATCGCCCCGAACGAGGATGCCGTTCTGGATGTCCCAGCGGACCTGGCGCGCGGGTTCGGCCTGGGCCAGTGCCGAGGCGATCTCCTGCGCCATCGCGCTGAGGTCGACGTCCTGGAGCCGCAGTTCGGCCCGCGTGACCCGGGCCAGGCCGAGCAGCTCGTCGATCAGGCGGCCCATCCGCTGGCTCGCCGCGCGGATGCGCTGCAGGTTGTCGCGGGCCTCGTCGTCGAGCCGGTCGCCGTAGTCCTCCAGCAGCGCGAGCGAGAAGCCGTCCATGCTGCGCAACGGGCTGCGCAGGTCGTGCGACACCGAATAGCTGAACGACTCGAGCTCCTTGTTCAACGCGACGAGGTTTCGATTGCTGGCGTGCAGCCGGTCGAAGGAGTCCCGCAGCGCGTGCGTCATCGCGTCGAAGTGGCGGGCCATGTCCCCCAGTTCGTCCGTGCTCCCGACGTCGAGCTCGAACGACCAGTTGCCCGCGGCGACCTCGCGCGTCGCCAGCTCCAGGCGCGCGATCGGGCCGAGCACGTCGCGCCGGAACAGCCAGGCCGTGGCGGCGATCAGCGTCGCCATCGCGAGAAGCCCCAGGCTCGTGACCAGCACGACGCGCTGCTGCGTCTCGTCGATGCGCGCACCCGCATCGTGGATGAGCTGCTCTGCCTCCACGAGGCTGTTCTGCTGCAGGATCAGGATCCGGCTCGACAACTGTGCCTCGAAGCGGCGCTGCACGTCGTCGGCGGTACCGGTCGCGGGCGTGGCGTCGACTTCGCCGAACAGGTGGTGGCTGGCCTCTCCCTGGTTGCGCAGGTTCGCGAGGGTGCCGGCGGCGGCACCGTCGAAGCCGACGGGGTGTGCCAGCAGGCCCTGCAGCCGCTCCCAGACCAGCTGCTCCTGCAGCCGCGCGCGGTCGCGCCGATTCAGCAGGTACTCGAAGGTCACCATGCGCATGTTGTTGAGCGCGCCGGCGATCTCGACGCTGTGACGCTGCTGGGCGACGGCTGCGCGCACCTGGGCGTTGGCCCAGACGATGCTGACGGCGATGATCGCCATGGTGCCGAGCATCAGCCCGGCGGCCAGCGCGGCCTTGCTGCGGATCTTCATCGGACCACCGTCACGCGCTCCGGGCTCACGGCGAGCAGCGTGTCCAGCGCGAGATGGGAAACGAAGTCGGGCATGGGCTGGCGGGGGGCGTAGCTGCGCGCCATCGCCCAGGTCGCCACGTCCTCGAGCGTGACCAGCTGGGCCTGCTGCTGCCCGACCTCGAGGGTCACGTCCTGCCAGGACGAGTCGAAGGTGGCGGGGCTGAGGTTCAACAGCCTGGCGAGCTCCGTCCTGGCGGCTTCGGGATCGGCCTCGACGAAGGCCTCGGCGTCCAGCAGCGCCCGCAGCACGCCGTCCAGTTCCCGCTGGTGCGCCTGCACATAGTCGCGCTGGCCGACGAGGACGTAGTTCTGTGCATAGGCGTCGGGCGCGTGCAGGGAGACGATGCGGTCGCCGAAGGCCAGCTCGGCCTCGTGCCGGACGGGTTGCCAGGCGGCGATGCCGTCCACGAGGTCCTCGCGCAACGCGGCGATGAGTCGTGCCGGCGGCACGTCGACCAGCCGGATCGATTCCGGCGCGATGCGATGGCGCACCAGGAAGGCCCAGAGGAAATACTCGCCGCTCGTCCCCAGCGTGACGCCGATCCGGCGCCCGCGCAGGTCGCCCGGCGCGCGTATGCCGCGATCGACGCGCCCCAGCACGGCCAGCTCGTTCGAGGCGTTGGCCACCGAGGCGACGATGCTCAGCGACGCGCCCTTGAG
>DASQCX010000351.1:0-3328 GCA_035634455.1 Burkholderiaceae bacterium | reverse complement strand
ACGGCAGTGCGCCCGGCGGCGCGGCGTCGGGCGGTTCCGGCAGCCAGCCCTGTTCGACGGCGCGCGGCGCGCAGCCGGCGTCGAACGCGCCGCCGCTGGCGCGCGCCCAGCGCTGGGCGCTGCGCAGCACCGCGGCCGTGTGAGGATGCAGCGCCAGGCGCTCGCCGGCGCGGGCGCGGGCGATGCGGCCCAGGTCGCTGCCGGCGTCGTGGAAGCTCATGAGCGCGTGCACCTTGGCGATCGCCTCGAACGCGGCGTCGGCGGCGACGTCGAACGCGGTGGCGCTGGCGCCCTGGGCGCGCACCTCCACCAGCGTGCCCAGCAGCGGGCGCGCCCGCTGGCGCATCACGGCGCGGTCGCCTTCATCGTCACGCGGCCTTCGCGGCGATCGGATGCTTCGCGGCCCAGGCCACCAGCCGGTGCACGCCGTCGGTGACGTGCGTGCAGCTGAGCGTGGCGCCGCTGATGTTGGCGATGTCCGAGCCCACGTGGATCGGGTCGCCCGCGCCCTTGCCGACGAACTGGTTGCGCCAGGCCGGCATCCGCACCTCGCCGCCGTGGCCTTCGCGGTAGGTCAGGATCTCGACGGCCAGTACCTTGCCGGCCGCGTCCAGCGCGACGGCGTAGTCGATCTGCTCGAACTTGCCGACCACCGAGTCGACGATCACGCGCCCCAGCACCGCGTCGCCCTGGCGCGCCTCGATCGAGCGCAGTACGCCGTGCGGCGGGGCGCCGGGCGCGGACAGCGCGGCGGCGTCGGCGGGCGCGGGCGTCACCAGCACCTCGGCGAAGGCGGTCGCGGACTTGAAGGCGCGGTGGGCGACCTCGTCGGCGGTCGCGTAGGTGGCCGCGCAGACGCTGGCCGGCACGGCCGCCGCCGCGAGCAGGGCGGCGCCGGAAAGCGACGAGGAGAGAAGCCAGCGATGCGAGGTCATGGAAATCGGTGTGCGTGGATCGACATGATAGTGCGAACCGTTCTCATTTGGCTTTCCAGGGGCTTGCCGCCGCCGCAGGCCGACTGTTTGCCCTCGTGCAGGCCCGATCGAACGTGCATAGAATCGTTTTCACCCTTCGCAACGTGGAGTCGCTCATGGAGAACTTCTCCAGACGCCAGTTCCTGCGTGTGACCGGTTCGACCCTGGCGGGGTCGAGCCTGGCCTTGATGGGCTTCTCGCCCACGGCGGCCGTCGCCGAGGTGCGCCAGTACAAGCTGGCCGCGACCACGGTCACCCGGCAGACCTGCACCTACTGCTCGGTCGGCTGCGGGATCCTGATGTACGCGCTGGGCGACGGGGCGAAGAACGCGAAGCGTTCGGTCATCCACGTCGAGGGCGACCCCGACCACCCGGTCAACCGCGGCACGCTGTGTCCCAAGGGCGCGAGCCTGCTGGACATCGTCAACAGCCCGAACCGCCTGCGCCACCCGCAGGTGCGCGAACCCGGCGCCGGCGAGTGGAAGGACATCAGCTGGGACGACGCGATGGAGCGCATCGTCAAGCTGCTCAAGGCCGACCGCGACGCCAACTTCGTCGAGAAGAACGACGCCGGCCAGACGGTCAACCGCTGGACGACCACGGGCATGCTGGCGGCCTCGGCCTCGAGCAACGAGGCCGGCTACATCACCCACAAGGTCGCCCGCAGCCTCGGGCTGCTCGCCTTCGACAATCAAGCGCGCGTCTGACACGGCCCGACGGTGGCAGGTCTTGCCCCGACGTTCGGCCGCGGCGCGATGACGAATCACTGGGTGGACATCCGCAACGCGGACGTCATCCTGGTGATGGGCGGCAACGCGGCCGAGGCGCACCCCTGCGGCTTCAAGTGGGTGACGGAGGCGAAGGCGCACAACAAGGCGCACTTCATGGTGGTCGACCCGCGCTTCAACCGCTCGGCGTCGGTGGCCGATTTCTACGCGCCGATCCGCTCGGGCTCGGACATCGCCTTCCTCGGCGGCGTCATCAACTACCTGATCGGCAACGACAAGATCCACCGCGACTACGTCGTCAACTACACGGACGTGAGCTTCCTCGTGCGCGAGGACTTCGCGTTCACGGACGGCATCTACTCGGGCTACGATGCCGACAAGCGCAGCTACGACAAGGCGACCTGGGACTACCAGCTCGGCGACGACGGCTTCGTCAAGACCGACCCGACGCTGAAGGACCCGCGCTGCGTCTACCAGCTGATGAAGGCGCACTATGCGCGCTACACGCCGGAAGTGGTGGAGGACGTCTGCGGCACGCCCAAGGCCAAGTTCCTGCACGTGTGCGAGAAGCTGGCGTCGACGGCCGTGCCCGGCCGCGCGGCGACCATCATGTACGCGCTGGGCTGGACGCAGCACTCGATCGGCTCGCAGATCCTGCGCACCGGCGCGATGGTGCAGCTGCTGCTGGGCAACATCGGCGTGTCGGGCGGCGGCATGAACGCGCTGCGCGGGCACTCCAACATCCAGGGCCTGACCGACCTCGGCCTGCTGACCAACAGCCTGCCCGGCTACATGACGCTGCCGCTGGAGGCCGAGCAGGACTACCAGAAGTACATCGACGCCCGCACGCAGAAGCCGCTGCGCAAGGGCCAGATGAGCTACTGGCAGAACTACCCGAAGTTCCACGTGAGCCTGATGAAGGCCTGGTACGGGCCGGCCGCCACCGCCGACAACCACTGGGCCTACGACTGGCTGCCCAAGCTCGACAAGCAGTACGACATGCTGCAGGTGTTCGAGCTGATGAACCAGGGCAAGGTCAACGGCTACCTGGCGCAGGGCTTCAATCCGCTGGCCGCGCTGTCGAACAAGGCGCGCGTGCAGGCGGGCCTGGCGAAGCTGAAGTTCCTGGTAGTGATGGACCCGCTGGCCACCGAGACGTCCGAGTTCTGGCAGAACCACGGCGAGTACCACGACGTCGACCCGAAGACGATCCAGACCGAGGTGTTCCGCCTACCCACCACCTGCTTCGCGGAGGACGAGGGCTCGGTGGTGAGCAGCTCGCGCGTGCTGCAGTGGCACTGGAAGGCGGCCGAGCCGCCCGGCGAGGCGCGCACGGACATCGCGATCATGTCCGAGCTGTTCACGCGGCTGCGCGCGGCCTACCAGAAGGACGGCGGCAAGTTGCCCGACCCGATCCTCAAGCTGTGGTGGCCCTACGCCAACCCGAACGAGCCGACGCCGGAAGAGGTGGCCAAGGAATACAACGGCCGCGCGCTGGCCGACCAGGTCGACCCCAAGGACGCGACCAAGGTCACGCGCAAGGCCGGCGAGCAGCTGTCCGGCTTCGGCGAGCTCAAGGACGACGGCACGACGCTGTCGGGCTGCTGGATCTTCGCCGGCGCCTGG
>DASQCX010000350.1:0-6951 GCA_035634455.1 Burkholderiaceae bacterium | reverse complement strand
ATACAAGGGAACCCGGCGACGCAGCACGTTGCGCCAGGCGGGCGGGAACGGCCGGCTGGCCCAGAGGCGGCGGCGCCAGGCGCGCCAGCGCGGCAGGCCGGCGATGGCACCGACCAGGAGCAGCGCGGCGGCCAGCAGGATGACGAGGGACATGGGGTGGCTCGGAGGGCGCCGCGGCGCGGTCCCTGGCATATGGCCGCCGGCCGGCCGGTTTCAAGCCGTCTCCGGCCGCGGCCCGCGCAGGCCTGCGGGTAAGCCAGCGCCTCGCCGCCGGACGGCGGGCTGTCGCCGCCCGTTAAAATGGCAGGTTGGTCGAACTGCGCCGGACTTGAATCGCCCGGCGTCAGCTCCACCTCGACCGCACGTTTCGAGAGCGGGGCCACGCCCCCTGCCGGGACGGCCCGACCGCCTGCCACGCATTCCCTGAGGATTTCGCCGTGTTCCTGATCTCCACCGCCTACGCCCAGACCGCGGCGACCTCCGCCGCCGACGGCGGCGGCTTCAGCCAGTTCATCATCTTTCTCCCGATCATCGCGATCATGTATTTCCTCGTGATCCGGCCGCAGCAGAAGCGCGCCAAGGAGCAGAAGGAGCTGATCGCCGGCCTCGTCAAGGGCGACGAGATCGTCACCGTGGGCGGCGTCATCGGCCGCATCTCGAAGCTGGGTGAGTCGTACGTGCACATCGAGACCGGCGGCAACGTCGAGCTGCAGATCCAGCGCAGCGCCATCGTCCAGGTCCTGCCCAAGGGCACGTTGAAGTAAGCAGTGCCCACCGGCCGCGCGCGCCGCGGCCGGTGCCGTCGCCCCGCGCGCCCTGCGTGCACGCGCCCGCGCGACGCCCCCGAGGAAACCGTATGAATCGCTACCCAGTCTGGAAATTCGTGCTGATGGCGCTGGCCGTGCTGATCGGCGCCCTGTACACCGTGCCGAACCTGTACGGCGACGCCCCGGCCGTGCAGGTCTCGGCGGCCAAGCTGACCACCAAGGTCGGGCCCGACACGGCCACGCAGGTGCAGCAGCTGCTCGCCGCGGCATCGGTCACGCCGGACTACGTGACCTTCGAAGGCACCTCGGTGCACGTGCGCTTCGCCAACCCCGACGTCCAGATCCACGCCCGCGACGTGATCAACGCCGGCCTCAACGCCGGCGCGGACAAGGATTCGCCGCCGTACTCGGTGTCGCTGGCCCTGGTGCCGCGCGCGCCGCGCTGGATGGCGTCGTTCCGCGCGCTGCCGATGTACCTCGGCCTGGACCTGCGCGGCGGCGTGCACTTCCTGCTGCAGGTCGACCTCAAGGCCGCGCTCGACAAGAAGACCGACACGCTGGTCGGCGACACCCGCAGCCTGCTGCGCGAGAAGCAGCTGCGCACCGTGGTCGCGCGCGACGGCAACACCGTCACGATGACCTTCCACGACGCGGCCATCGCCACCCAGGCGGTCAACGCGCTCACCGACGCGTTCCAGGACGTGCAGTGGACGCAGGCGGCCGACGGCGCCGACTTCAAGGTCAGCGGCGCGCTCAAGCCGGCCGCGCTCGTCAAGCAGCAGGAAGCCGCGATCAAGCAGAACATGACGACGCTGGGCAACCGCGTCGCCGGCCTCGGCACCTCGGAGCCGGTGATCCAGCAGCAGGGCCCCGACCGCATCGTCGTCGAGCTGCCCGGCATCCAGGACACCGCCAAGGCGCAGGAGCTGCTGGGCCGCACGGCGACGCTGGAATTCCACATGGTCGACCAGACCGCCGAGGGCGCCGCCGCGGCGGAGGGCGCCGGCCCGGTGCCGTTCGGCGACGACCGCTACGAGAACACGTCCGACGTCGCCGGCCGCCACGGCGGCTTCACGGTCGTCAAGAAGGACGTCATCGCCAGCGGCGACGACCTCACCGACGCCCAGGCCAACTTCGACCAGCAGAACCAGGGCTCCATCGTCCGCGTGACGCTCGACGCCAAGGGCGCGCGCAACATGAAGGACGTGTCGGGCCAGAACATCGGCAAGGCGATGGCGGTGGTGCTGTTCGAGAAGGGCAAGGGCCAGGTCATCAACGTGGCGACGATCCAGAGCGAGCTGCCCGAGCACTTCCAGATCTCGGGCATCGGCAACG
Source organism: Burkholderiaceae bacterium (assembly GCA_035634455.1). GTDB lineage: Bacteria > Pseudomonadota > Gammaproteobacteria > Burkholderiales > Burkholderiaceae_C > Scleromatobacter. The sequence goes on along the minus strand of DASQCX010000350.1, from coordinate 4,849 downwards.
CCGAGCAGGCCAGCGAGCTCGCGCTGCTGCTGCGCTCCGGCGCGCTCGCCGCGCCGATGGAGATCATCGAGCAGACCGCCATCGGCCCGAGCCTCGGCGCCGACAACATCGCCAAGGGCCTGCACAGCGTGGCCTGGGGCTTCGTGGCGATCCTGGTGTTCATGTGCGCCTACTACCTGCTGTTCGGCGTGATCTCCACGCTGTCGCTGGGCGTGAACCTGCTGCTGCTGGTGGCGGTGCTGTCGCTGATCCAGACCACGCTGACGCTGCCCGGCATCGCCGCCATCGCGCTGACGCTGGGCATGGCCATCGACGCCAACGTGCTGGTCAACGAGCGCATCCGCGAGGAGCTGCGCAACGGCAGCGCGCCGCAGTCGGCGATCGCCGCCGGCTACGAGCGCGCCTGGGCCACCATCCTGGACTCCAACATCACGACGCTGATCGCCGGCCTGTCGCTGCTCGCGTTCGGCTCGGGCGCGATCCGCGGCTTCGCCATCGTGCACTGCCTGGGCATCCTGACCTCGATGTTCTCGGCGGTGTTCTTCTCGCGCGGCCTCGTCAACATCTGGTACGGCCGCCAGAAGAAGCTCAAGTCCGTGCTGATCGGCCAGGTGTGGAAGGGCGGCGCGAAGCCGGGCGCCGCGGCGACGGCCGACGAGTCCGACACGGCCCAGACCCCCGGCGCCGCGCGCTGACCGGCCCCAGATCCTGCAAGGAAACGCTCATGGAATTCTTCCGTATCCGGCGCGACATCCCGTTCATGCGGCACGCGCTGGTGTTCAACATCATCTCGGCGCTCACGTTCCTCGCCGCGGTGTTCTTCCTCGTCACGCGCGGCCTGAACTTCTCGATCGAGTTCACCGGCGGCACGGCCGTCGAGGCCACCTACGCGCAGAGCGCCAACCTGGAACGCCTGCGCGGCGTGGTCAGCGGCCTGGGCTACGGCGACGTGCAGGTGCAGAACTACGGCACGTCGCACGACGTCATCATCCGCGTGCCGACCAAGGCGGGCATCGACCAGAAGCAGGTGCCGGGGCGCGTGTTCGGCGCGCTGTGCAAGGCGGAGAGCGGCGTCGTCGGCGTGAAGAACGAGACCACCGCCAAGGGCGAGGCCGTGTCGCGCCCGTCCTGCGACGCGGGCGGCGCCGAGCCGGTGGTGATGAAGCGCAGCGAGCTGGTGGGGCCGTCCGTCGGCGACGAGCTGATGCGCAACGGCGCCTACGCGATGATCAGCGTGGTCATCGGCATCATGCTGTACCTGGCGTTCCGCTTCGAGTGGAAGTTCTCGATCGCCGCGATCGTCGCCAACCTGCACGACGTCGTCATCATCCTGGGCTTCTTCGCGTTCTTCCAGTGGGAGTTCAGCCTCTCGGTGCTGGCGGGCGTGCTGGCGGTGCTGGGCTACTCGGTCAACGAGTCGGTCGTCATCTTCGACCGGATCCGCGAGACCTTCCGCGTGCTGCGCAAGCTGACGACGATGCAGGTGATCGACCACGCGATCACCAGCACCATCAGCCGCACCATCATCACCCACTTCTGCACGCAGATGATGGTGCTGTCGATGCTGATCTTCGGCGGCCCCACGCTGCACTATTTCGCGATGGCGCTGACCATCGGCATCTGCTTCGGCATCTATTCGTCGGTGTTCGTGGCGGCGGCCATCGCCATGTGGCTGGGCGTCAAGCGCGAGGACCTGATCCGTACCGGTTCGAATACCGGTATCGACCCGAATGACCCGAACGCGGGCGCCGTGGTGTAGATTTCGGACATAGCGCACACCACCGCGTGGACACTCAAGGGAAGCGAAGCAGCCGGATGGCCGAAGCGAAATCGTCGTCGCCAGAGATCGCGCGCAGGGCGCGGCGCAAGTTCGCCGAGCAGCTTGCGGAAGCCGGCGCACACTTGCTGGCGGCCGTGCTCGAGGCCGCCCGCTCGGCGCTGGACAAGCCGGCCGAGCGCAGCGTGGCGATGCAGCGCCGCGACACCATGCAGGCGCTGATGGCGCACGGCCAGGAGTGGGTCGAGCGCCTGAGCGAGATGCTGCGCGACGCGGCCGTCACCGACGGGGTCACCACCAGCACCGGCGCGCTCGTCGCCTCGATGCGGGGCCAGACCCAGCAGCTGATGCTGGTCGACGACGAGACCATGCAGAAGGAGATCTTCGTCTCCCGGCTGGCGCAGGCCATCGTCGACCAGGCCGTGTGGGAGCTGAACGACCTCAAGACGCGCGTCGCGGCGCTGGAGGGCAACGAGGAACTGCTCGATCACGACCTGTTCCGGCCGCAGCAGCTGGCCAAGGTCGTCGTGCGCTCGTTCATGGACAGCGACTTCGGCGCCACCGCGTGGGCCGACGTCGAGAACGTCATCAAGCTGGAGCTCGCCGCGCTCGCCACCGAGGCCTACCACGACGCCAACCGCTTCCTGGTCGAGCGCGGCGTGCTGCCCGAGGTCAACCTGCGCACGCTGATACGCCGCAGCGTCGACCGTGCACCGATGGTGGCCTCGCGCCAGATGCCGCTGGAGGACTTCCGCACCACCAGCGGCGGCGACGTCACCACCACCGCGGGCGGCGGCACCCAGTTCGCGCCGACCGAATACGGCGGCGCGGGCGGCCACGGCGCCGGCCCTGGCGGCTACGCCCACAGCCAGCGCGGCGCCCACACCAGCTACGGGGGCCACACGAGCTACGGCGGCCATACGAGCTACGGCGGCGGCCCTGGCGGCCAGGGTGGTCAGAGTGGCCAGGGTGGTCAGGGTGGCCAGGGTGGTCACGGGGATGGCCAGGGCAGCGGGTACGTCGGCCAGGGCATGTATGCGGGCCGTCCGGGCGGGCAGGGCGCGCCGTCCGCTGCGGCGCGAGGGCCGGACAGCGAGTCCGGTGCCCTCAATGGCGCCCCGAACGTCGGCGTCACGAGCAAGGCGAAGCCGGGCGTGCCCGGCGCCGACAGCCAGTTCCTGTCGCCTCAGCAGGTGCAGGTCGACGCGACGCTGCGGCGCTTCGGCCGCACGATGGAGCGCCACGTCCAGGGCTTCATGAACACGCAGCGGCTCACGCCGCCGTCCAACCAGATGACCGGCGCGATCGCCGTGGCGCAGCGCGTGGTCGTCGAGCAGGTGCAGCAGCGCAATGCCGACGGCATGGTGCTCGTTCCGGCCGAGCTCGCCGGCGTGCTGCAGGAGCAGAAGCAGGCCCTCAAGACCCAGGCCAGCTCGCAGGAGGAGCGCGCCACGATCGAGGTAGTCGCGATGATGTTCGCGAGCATCCTCACCGAGGAGCGCATCCCGACGTCGGTGCGCGTCTGGTTCGCGCGCCTGCAGATGCCCACGCTGCGCGTCGCGATGGCCGAGCCGGATTTCTTCTCGTCGGCGCAGCACCCGGCGCGCCGGCTGATCGACCGCATGGGCGCCTGCGTGATGGGCTTCGACGCCGCGCCGCAGGCCGCCGGTCCCGAGATCGAGGGCGAGGTGGCGCGCGTCGTGCAGGTCGTCGAAGCGTTCCCCGAGACGGGCCGCAAGGTGTTCCAGACGGTGCTCGTGGAGTTCGAGCGCTTCCTCGAGAAGTTCTTCCGCGACCAGAACGAGATGACCAAGAAGGGCGTCTCGCTTGCCAGCCAGGTCGAGCAGCGCGAGACGCTGGCCATCCAGTACACCATCGAGTTGCGCAGGCTGCTGGACGGCGTGCCGGTGCAGGACGGCGTGCGCGACTACCTGTTCCAGGTCTGGGCCGACATCCTGGCCACCACCGCCATGCGCCACGGCCTGCAGAGCGAGGAGACCCGCGTCATGCGCGAGACCGCGCTGGAGCTGGTGTGGATCGCCAGCGCCAAGACCACGCGCGAGGAGCGCGCCGAGGTGATCCGCCGCCTCGGTCCGCTGCTGGCCTCGCTGCGCTCGGGCATGACGGCCGGCGGGGTGCCGCACGATCGCCAGGAGAGCTCGCTGCGGTCGCTCAACATCGCGCTGACCGCGGCGTTCGCGGCGCGCACGTCCACGATCGATCCGGACCAGTTCGGCCGCCTGAAGCAGCGGCTGCAGGCGCTCGACGAGATCCTGCCGGACGCCGACTTCGAGCTGGACGACTCGTTCGCGCTGGACCTGTCCGGCCACGAGTCGGACGAGCTCGAGATCGTCGCCGAGGGCGGCGCCACGCCGACGGCCAGCGCGCTAGCGGCCACCGACGAGATGCTGGTGGGCGCCTGGTACATGCTGGAATACCGCGATCGCCAGGAGGCCGTCCAGCTGACATGGCAGGGCATGCGCAAGCAGCTGTCGCTGTTCGTGTCGAGCAGCGGCCGCTGCGTGCTGTTCCAGCGGCGTCGCCTCGCGGCGTTCCTGCAGGCGCAGCTGCTGGTGCCCGCGCAGGACGAGACCCTCACGATGGCGGCCACGCGCAACGCGATCGAGAAGATCAACCAGGATCCCGACCAGCTCAAGTAGCGGGCCGGCGCGAGCGGCGCCCGCCGCTTCGCGTGCGATGCACCGGCTCCTCGACAATGAAAACGGCTCCCGCGGGAGCCGTTCTTCATGGCGTGGCGGAAGCCCCGATCAGTGGATCAGCCGCTCCTCGGGCGCGACGAACAGCTCGTCGAGGATCAGCGCGTCCGGCTCCTCGCCCAGGCTCCAGAACACCATCAGGATGATGATCTTCATGTCGTCGAGGTCGAGCGGATTGGCGCCGGCGGCCATGGCGCGGTCGATCACCATCTCGCGCATCGGCGGCGGCAGGACGCCGGCCGATTCGAGGAAGGTCACGAAGCCGATCGAGGTTTCGCCCAGCGATTCGATCTCGCGATCGGAATACAGGCGGATGGCGCCCTCCGACTGCGTGCCCGTGTAGCCCTGCGAGGTG
>DASQCX010000349.1:0-3203 GCA_035634455.1 Burkholderiaceae bacterium | reverse complement strand
CGCCGTACAGCGCGTTGGTGATGCAGGTCGAGGTCTCGACGTTGCCCGCCACCACCGAGGCCGGCGGGTCGGGGTTGAGCATCGAGTGCGGCGGGATGATCACGTCCAGCGGCTTCAGGCAGCCGGCATTCAGCGGGATGTCGTCGCCCACCAGCGTGCGGAACACGTACAGCACGGCGGCCATGCAGACGGCGGTGGGCGCGTTGAAGTTGTTCGTGAGCTGCGCCGAGGTGCCGGTGAAGTCGATCCGCGCGCGGCGGTTCGCGGCATCGACCTGGATGTCGACCGCGATGCGCGCCCCGTTGTCCAGCGGCAGCGTGAACGCGCCGTCCTTCAGGCGCGTGATGACGCGGCGCACCGACTCCTCGGCGTTGTCCTGCACATGGCTCATGTAGGCCCGCACGACGTCCAGGCCGTACTGCGCCACCATCTTGCGCAGCTCCTGCACGCCCTTCTCGTTGGCGGCGATCTGGGCCTTCAGGTCGGCGATGTTCTGCGCCGGGTTGCGCGCCGGGTGGTCGCCGCTTTCCAGCAGCGCCAGCATCTCGGCCTCGCGCAGGCGCCCGCGCTCGACCAGCTTGACGTTGTCGATCTGCACGCCCTCCTCGTCGATGCGCGTGGAGAACGGCGGCATCGAGCCGGGCGTGACGCCGCCGACGTCCGCGTGGTGGCCGCGCGAGGCGACGAAGAACAGGATGTCGCGGCCGGCCTCGTCGAACACCGGGGTGACGACGGTGATGTCGGGCAGGTGCGTGCCGCCGTGGTACGGGTCGTTGAGCACGTAGACGTCGCCCGGCTCCATCCGGCCGGCGTTGCGCGCCATCACGGTCTTGATGGACTCGCTCATCGAGCCCAGGTGCACCGGCATGTGCGGCGCGTTGGCGATGAGGTTGCCGTCGGCGTCGAACAGCGCGCAGGAGAAGTCCAGCCGCTCCTTGATGTTGACCGAGTAGGCGGTGTTCTGCAGCTGTAGGCCCATCTGCTCGGCGATGTTCATGAACGCGTTGTTGAACACCTCCAGCATCACCGGGTCGACGCTGGTGCCGATGGCCACGCGCGCGGCGCGCGCCGCGACGCGTTGCAGCACCAGGTGGTCGAGGCCCGTCACGCGCGCCTGCCAGCCGGGCTCGACGACGGTGGTGGCGTTCTTCTCCGCGATGATGGCCGGGCCGTCGACGACGTGGCCCGGGCGCAGCGTCTCGCGCACCACCAGCGCCGCGTCCCACCAGCGGCCTTCGCTGTACATGCGCACCGTCTCGGTGACCGGCGCCGGCGCGGCGGGGCCGACGTCGACGCGCGGCTCCGCAGGCGCGTCGCCGGCGGCGATGGCCTCGACCGACACGGCCTCGACGATCAGCGCCCGCCCCTGCATGAGGAACGCATACCGTCGCCGGTATGCGGCCTCGAACGCGGCAGTGAGCGCCGCGACGCTGCCGTCGCCGAAGTCGACGACCAGCGCCGAGTCGGTGCCGGCGTAGCGCAGGTGGGCGCGCCGCAGCACGCGGATCTCCCCGGTGCCCGCGCCCTGGCGGCGGATTTCGGCGACGGCCTCGTCGGCCAGCGTGGCCAGCCGAGCACGGACGGCGGGCAGCGCGGCATCGGCCAGCGGCTGCTCGATCGCGGCCTGGCGCATCACGCCCTGGTCGGCCAGGCCCATGCCGTAGGCCGACAGCACGCCGGCCAGCGGATGCACGAACACGGTGGACATGCCGAGCGCGTCGGCCACCAGGCACGCGTGCTGGCCGCCGGCGCCGCCGAAGCACTGCAGCGTGTAGCGCGTGACGTCGTAGCCGCGCGCCACCGAGATCTTCTTGATCGCGTTGGCCATGCTGGCGACGGCGATGTCGAGGAAGCCCTCGGCCAGTTCCTCGGGCGAGCGCTGCGTGCCGGTGCTGCGCTCGACGTCCGCGGCCATATTGTCGAACGCGGCGACGACGGCGTCGCGATCGAGCGGCTCGTTCGCGCCCTTGCCGAACACCTTGGGGAACCACTTCGGCTGGATCTTGCCCAGCAGCACGTTGGCGTCGGTCACGGCCAGCGGGCCGCCGCGGCGGTAGCTGGCCGGACCGGGGTTCGCGCCCGCGCTGTGCGGGCCCGCGCGCAGGCGGGCGCCGTCGAAGCCGAGGATGGAGCCGCCGCCCGCGGCGACGGTGTGGATGCTCATCATCGGGGCGCGCATGCGCACGCCGGCGACCTGCGTCTCGAACGCGCGCTCGAACTCGCCGGCGAAGTGCGACACGTCGGTCGAGGTGCCGCCCATGTCGAAGCCGATGACCTGGCCGAAGTCGGCCAGCTGCGCCGTGCGCACCATGCCGACGATGCCGCCCGCCGGGCCCGACAGGATCGCGTCCTTGCCCTGGAACGCATGCGCGTCGGCCAGGCCACCGGAGGACTGCATGAAGAACAGCTTGACGCCGGGCATCTCGCCGGCCACCTGCTCGACGTAGCGGCGCAGGATCGGCGACAGGTAGGCGTCGACGACCGTCGTGTCGCCGCGGCTCACCAGCTTCATCAGCGGGCTGGTGGCGTGCGACGCGCTGACCTGCGTGAAGCCGATCTCGCGGGCGATCCGCGCGGCCGCGGCCTCGTGCTGCGTGAAGCGGTAGCCGTGCAGGAAGACGACGGCGACGCTGCGCAGGCCGGCGTCGAACGCGCGCTGCAGGTCGGCGCGCAACGCGGCTAAGTCGAGCGCGGTCAGCACCTCGCCCTGCGCGCTGACGCGCTCGTCGGCTTCGATCACCTGCGAGTACAGCAGCTCGGGCAGCTGGATGTGGCGGTCGAACAGGCGCGGCCTGTCCTGGTAGGCGATGCGCAGCGCGTCGCGGAAGCCGCGCGTGGTCACCAGCAGCGTCTTCTCGCCCTTGCGCTCCAGCAGCGCGTTGGTGGCGACCGTGGTGCCCATCTTCACGCATTCGACGAGCGCCGGCGTCACCGGCTCGCCGGCTCGCAGGCCCAGCAGGTGGCGGATGCCGGCGACGGCCGCGTCGCGGTACTGCTCGGGGTTCTCCGAGAGCAGCTTGTGCGTGGTGAGCGTGCCGTCGGGCCGCTTGGCGACGATGTCGGTGAAGGTGCCGCCGCGGTCGATCCAGAACTGCCAGCGCGACGGGAGGGCGGGTGCTTGGGTGGTCATGATGTCTCGTCTTGGGGGTTTAGTGCGTGGCGGCCGCGGCGCCGTCGTCGGCGCGGGTGGCGGTCAGGAAAGC
>DASQCX010000348.1:0-1891 GCA_035634455.1 Burkholderiaceae bacterium | reverse complement strand
ACGTGAGCGTCACCATCGCGCCCAGCATCACGCCGCAGGCCACCGTCAGCCCGGGCTGCATCGCCTTGAAGCGCGCGCTGTCGCCGAGCCGGAAGCGCGTGCCCAGCGAATGGATCCGCTCCTTGAACAGGATGCCCAGCGCGGTGACCACCAGCGCCAGCCCCAGCGTGGTCGTGATCAGGCCGCTGCGCAGCTGCGCGACGTGCTCGACGTGCATCCAGCCCAGCGTCAGCGCCGCGGCCGGCAGGCTGCCGATCGCCAGGCGGCGCACGACCTGCCAGTCGACCGTGCCCGCCTGGTGGTGGACGGCGGTGCCGAAGGTCTTGGTGATGGAGGCGTAGAGCAGGTCGGTGCCGACCGCGGTGGTCGGGGCGACGCCGAACATCATCACCAGCAAGGGCGTCATCAACGCGCCGCCCCCCACGCCGGTGACGCCGACGATGGCGCCCACCAGCAGGCCGGCGACGGCATGCATGAGATCGAAGGTCAAGAACGGGCCTGCAAGGAACGGGGTGGACGGGACGCCGCGGCGCGGAAAACGGGGGACTGCGGCGTGTGACGGCACGCGGGAATGCAGGTCCAGCCAACATTTTCCGGTTTGATGGCGATAGACGTTATGCAAAAACCGATGATCGATAGCCGATCGGCGGCGGAAACGTGCCCGCAACCGGGCCTCGACAGCTTAAAGTCGCCAGGAAACCCGCCTGGAACCGGCCATGACCCTGCCCATCGACTTCCCCCACATCTCCCGGCCGCACCTGCTGTCGCTGCTGCGCGACGCGCCCAAGGCCGAGCTGCACATCCACATCGAGGGCTCGCTGGAGCCGGAGCTGATCTTCGAGCTCGCCAAGCGCAACAACGTGGCGCTGCCCTACGCCAGCGTCGAGGCGCTGCGCCAGGCCTACGCGTTCACCGACCTGCAGAGCTTCCTGGACATCTACTACGCCGGCGCCAGCGTCCTGATCACGGAGGACGACTTCGACGCGATGGCCTGGGCCTACTTCCGGCGCGCCGCGCGCGACAACGTCGTGCACTGCGAGGTCTTCTTCGACCCGCAGACCCACACCGCGCGCGGCGTCGACATCGGCGTCGTGATCCGCGGCCTGGACCGCGCAGCCCGGCGCGCCGAGGCGGAGCTGGGCCTGAGCGTGCGCCTGATCCTGTGCTTCCTGCGCCACCTGAGCGAGGACGACGCGCTCGCCACGCTCGAGGCGGCGCTGCCGTACCGCGACAAGTTCATCGGCGTCGGCCTGGATTCCAGCGAGCGGGGCCATCCGCCCGAGAAGTTCGAGCGCGTGTTCGCCCGTGCGCGGGCGGCCGGGCTGCACCTCGTGGCGCACGCGGGCGAGGAGGGGCCGCCGGCCTACATCCGCGCGGCGCTGGACGTGCTGCACGTCCAGCGCATCGACCATGGCGTGCGCTGCGTCGAGGATCCGGCGCTGGTGGCCCGGCTGGCGCGCGAGAAGATGCCGCTGACGGTGTGCCCGCTGTCCAACGTCAAGCTGTGCGTGTTCGACGATCTCGGCAAGCACAACATCCCGGCGCTGCTGGCCGCCGGACTGTGCGTGACCGTCAACTCCGACGATCCGGCGTACTTCGGCGGCTATGTCAACGACAACTTCGTCCAATTGTTCGAATCGCTGCCCCAGCTGACGGCGCGCGACGCTTACGTGCTGTTGCGCAACAGCCTCGACGCCTCGTTCGTCGACGACGAGGACAAGGCCTTGTGGACCGAGGAACTGGACTCGGTGTTCGCGGCCAACGAGCCGTGACGGATCGCATTCGCATTCAGCTTCGCCTCAGGCACCGTTAAGGTCCAACGGCGGCGGGCCGAAATGAGGAGGGCGCCTCGTCGCGCCGCATCCTCCGGAACCCGCCCCATGAAAAGCCT
>DASQCX010000347.1:0-3202 GCA_035634455.1 Burkholderiaceae bacterium | reverse complement strand
AGGTAGACCGAGTAGCAGGCCGCCAGGATGCCCAGCACGCCGAGCGCCGGCAGCAGCTTGAACAGGCCCGCGACATAGACCGCCGTCGCGCCGTAGGCCACGACCTTGAGCGCGCCGACCAGGTTCTTCGTGCCGCCGAAGCTGGGCGCCAGCGCGTCGACGATCAGCGCCATCACGTAGGCCGCGATCAGGCTCAGCAGGTAGCCGGTCACCATGGCCACGAGGCCGCCGCCGATCGGCACCCGGTAGCCGATGCCGAACATGCCCACGCCCACCAGCGACATCCCGACGAAGCCGCAGACCGCCGGGATCGCGGCCATCACGACCAGCCAGTCCTTGTAGACGGACTGCACCGTCGCGGGCTCGGCATCGATCACGGGCCAGGTCTGCGCAGGCTGCAGGAGGATGGCCTTGGCGCGTTCGATCACGTTCATGGTGGGTCCTTGCTGGATTGGCGAGTGGGCGCCCGGCAATCCGGCAGGCGGGGCGCGGGCCCCGGCATCATCGGAGGGTCGCGGACCGGCCACCATCCCCTGAAGGAGGGGCCGGGGCCGCCCGCGGCCCGCGCGCCTTCAGTCGGCCGCCGCCCCGTCGAACAGGTGCGGGTCGGCCAGCAGGTCGTGCGTCTCGGGATGCTTGCGCATGTACGCGTTGAACACCTCGCACCGCGGCACGACCTTGAGCCCGCGCTCGCGCACCGAGGCCAGCGCGAACTCCACCAGCTCGCGGGCGATGCCGCGGCCGCGCAGGGCGTCGGGCACGACGGTGTGCTCGAAGGTGATCACGTCGCCGGCGAGCGAGTAGGTCGCGACGGCGGCGTGGCGGTCGACGATCTTCTCGAAGCGGTGGGCGGCGACGTTGTCGTGGATCGCGGGGCGGGCGTCTTCGGTCATGGCGGAGATTCCTGGCAGCCGATGACCGCATTCTCGCGTGGCGCGGCCGCGGCTGCCGGCGGTGGCTTACAGTCCGGCAACGACAACGCGGACACACGCGCCGGGAGGACGGATGGCTGCAGGAAGGATCGCTTGGGCCGGGCTGGCGGCCGGCACGTTCGTGGCGCTCGCGCTCCAGTGGCCGGCGACGAGCCGGGCCGGGTGCCGCATCCAGACGATGGAGCTGGCGGTGAAGATGGTGGGCCGGCGCGCCATCGCCACGGTGGACATCAACGGCGCCGAGGTACCGCTGGTGGTCGACAGCGGGGCGTTCTTCAGCATGCTGACCGCGGCATCGGCGCAGCAGCTGCACCTGCGCACGCGCGGCCTGCCGCGCGGCATGCGCGTCATGGGCCTCGCCGGCGACGCCGAGGCAGGCGCCACCACCGTCGACCGCCTGGGCCTGCTCAAGGGCGAGATCCCGCACGTGGACTTCGTCGTCGGCGGCAACGAGGACGTCCCCGGCACCATGGGCCTGCTGGGCCGCAACATCCTCACGATCACCGACGTCGAGTACGACCTCGCGCACGGCGCGATCCGCTTCGTCGTCCCGAACGACGACTGCGAGAAGGCCAACATGGCCTACTGGGCCGGCGACACGCCCGTCGCGACGCTGGCCCTGAAGCCCGCCTTCCGCGAGAACACGCCGCCGATCCGCGCCTACGTCGAGGTCAACGGCAAGCGGGTGCTGGCGCTGTTCGACACCGGGGCGACCACGCTGCTGTCGCTGCGCGCGGCGCATCGGGCGGGCGTCAACGACGCCGACATGACGCCCAACGGCAAGGCGTACGGCATCGGCACCGGCAAGGTCGACGCATGGACGGCGCGGGTCGACAAGGTCGACTTCGGCGGCGAGGCCATCCTCAACAACCGCCTCGACGTCGCCGACTACGACCTGCCGGACAACGACATGCTGGTGGGCATCGACTTCTTCCTGTCGCACCGCATCTACGTGTCGAAGAAGCAGTCGAGGATGTACTTCACGTACAACGGCGGGCCGGTGTTCATGCGCAACCTGGGCGAACACGCCGACATCGCCGCCGCGGACGCCGCCGCCTCCGCCGCCGGGCCCATGACGGCCGACGCCTACGCGCGCCGCGGCGAGGCCTCGCTGTCGCGCGGCGACGCCGCCGGCGCACTGGCCGACCTCGACCGCGCCTGCGCCATGGAGCCGACGCGGGCCAGCCATTTCGCGGCACGGGCGCGCGTGCAGTCGGCGCTGAACGCGGGCGACAAGGCGCGCGCCGACATGGACACGGCGCTGGGCCTCGATCCGGCCCTCGCCGACGTGCGCATCGCCCGCGCCGCGCTGCGCGAGCACGCGCACGACCGCGACGCCGCGCTGGACGACCTCGCCACGCTCGATCGGACGCTCGCGCCGCAGTCCGACATCCGCCGCGGCATGGCGCTGTTGTACGGCCAGATGCGGCTGCCCGCGCAGGCGATCGCCCAGTGGGACCGCTGGCTGCCGGCGCACGAGAACGACATCGGGCGCCCGGCGGCGCTCAACGCGCGCTGCTGGAGCCGCGTCGAGCTGGGCACCGACCTCGACAAGGCGCTGGACGACTGCGACGACGCGATCGGCCTCGACTCGAAGAACCCGAGCTACCGCGACAGCCGCGCCTGGGTCTACCTGCGCCTGGGCAAGCCGCAGAAGGCGATGGCCGACTTCGACCATGCCCTGGAGATCGAGCCGAAGCTGCCCTGGTCGCTGTACGGCCGCGGCCAGGCGCAGCTGGCGCTCGGCCAGGCGGAGCGCGGCCGGGCCGACCTGGAGGCGGCGCGCAAGCTGCGCCCCGCGATCGACGCGGACGCGAAGCGCGCAGGCCTGCCGCTCGCGCCGCCGCCGCAGGCGTCCGCGCCGGCCTCGGCGCCGGCGTCCTGAGAACTTCAGCCGCGCCGCGCGGCCATGCTGCGCCTGGCCGGGGGCGGCCGCCCGGCGTTCGCGGCCTCCTGCGCCGCCGCCTCGTTGGCCTGCTCCACCCACTGCAGCGCGTCGACGTAGCCGACGAACTGCTCCAGGTACTCGGGCGACAGCTCGCGCATGAGCAGCAGCGCGCGATGCACCAGGTGCTGCGAGTTCAGCGGGCCCGCGTTGTCGGGCAGCGCGGCGCGCGACTGCGCCAGCCGCTGGTCGGCGGACAGGCGCGACCACGTGCGCTTGAAGAACTGCACGGTCTTCGCGTCGGCGGCGGCGCCGGTCACGGCCGGTCGCGGCGCCGCGGCACCCGGTGCCGGCAGCGGAACGGCCTCAGGCGACGCCACGCGAT
>DASQCX010000346.1:0-3008 GCA_035634455.1 Burkholderiaceae bacterium | reverse complement strand
CCGCGCATCGTCGGCCAGGGGCGCGCCGCGGAATGGCTCTACTCGGGCCGCGCGCTCGGCGGCGAGGAGGCCGAGCGCTGGGGCTTCTACAACCGCTTGGTCGAGCCCGACGCGGTGCTGGCCGAGGCCACCGCGTTCGCGCGCCAGCTCGCCGACGGTCCCGCGTTCGCGCATTCGCTGACGAAGTCCATGCTGCACCAGGAATGGAGCATGGACATCGACACCGCCATCGACGCCGAGGCCACGGCCCAGGCGCTGTGCATGCTCACCGAGGACTTCGGCACCGCGTACCGCGCGTTCGCGGCGAAGTCCAGGCCCGTCTTCGAGGGGCGCTGAGATGGTGCCGCACGCCCTGGAGAACGTCGCCGCGGCCGCCGCGCAGGCACTGGAATGGCCGTTCTTCGACGACGGCCACCGCGCGCTGCACGCGCGCCTGGCGGCCAGCCTGGCCGACGCCGCCAGCGGCTTCCCGCACGAGCTGTCGCCGCAGGCCTCGCGCGACGACGTCGACGCGCACTGCCGCCGCTGGGTGCGCGCGCTCGGCGACAACGGCTGGCTGCAGCTCGCGGTCGGCGGCAAGGCGTACGGCGGCGCAGGCGACGCGCTCGACACCCGCACGCTGTGCCTGCTGCGCGAGACCCTCGCCGCGCACGACGGCCTGGCCGACTTCGCGTTCGCGATGCAGGGCCTGGGCAGCGGCGCGATCACGCTCGACGGCTCGCCCGAGCTGAAGCGGCGCTACCTGCCGCGCGTGGCCAGCGGCGCGGCGATCGCGGCGTTCGCGCTGTCGGAGCCGGACGCGGGATCGGACGTCGCGGCGATGGCCACCACCGCGCGGCGCGACGGCGCGCACTGGGTGCTGGACGGCGAGAAGACGTGGATCTCCAACGGCGGCATCGCCGACTTCTACGTCGTGTTCGCGCGTCAGGTCGAGCCCGGCGTGGCGCCGGAAGCGCGCGGCACGAAGTCCATCGCCGCGTTCGTCGTCGACGCCGACACGCCCGGCCTGCGCATCGCCGAGCGGCTCGACGTGATGGCGCCGCATCCGCTGGCGCGGCTGGCGTTCGAGGGCTGCCGCGTCCCCGCGTCGCACTGCCTGGCCGAGGCCGGCGCCGGCTTCAAGCTGGCGATGCGCACGCTGGACGTGTTCCGCACGTCGGTGGCCGCGGCCGCGCTCGGCTTCGCGCGCCGCGCGCTGGCCGAAGGCCTCGCGCGCGCGACCTCGCGCTCGCTGTTCGGCCAGCGGCTGGCCGACCTGCAGCTGACGCAGGCGAAGCTCGCCGACATGGCGCTGGCGGTGGATTCCGCCGCGCTGCTCACCTATCGCGCCGCGTGGCGCCGCGACCAGGGCCACGTCGTCACGCGCGAGGCCGCGATGGCCAAGCTCGCCGCCACCGAGGGCGCGCAGCGCGTCATCGACGCCGCCGTGCAGCTGTGGGGCGGCGCGGGCGTGCAGAGCGGCCGGACCGTCGAACGCCTCTACCGGGACATCCGTGCGCTGCGCATCTACGAGGGCGCCAGCGAAGTGCAGCAACTGATCATCGCCCGGGAGCTGTTGAAGTGAGCCATCCATCGCACGGCAGGACCGCCCATGTCGACACGTTCACACGCGACCACCTGCCGCCCGTCGAACAGCAGCCGGTCTACCTGTTCGACCTGCCCGAGCTGCAGTTCCCGCCGCAGCTCAACTGCGCCGTCGAGTTGCTGGACGACGCGATCGCGCGCGGCTGGGGCGAGCGGCCCTGCATCGTCGGGCCGGGCGCGCGCTGGACCTACGCCGAGCTGCTGCGCCGCGCCGACGCGATCGCGCACGTGCTGGTCGAGGAGATGGGCGTCGTCCCGGGCCAGCGCGTGCTGCTGCGCGCGCCGAACAACCCGATGCTGGCGGCGTGCTGGTTCGGCGTCGTGAAGGCCGGCGCGGTGGCGGTCGCGACGATGCCGCTGCTGCGCGCCAAGGAGCTCAGGCAGGTCGTCGCCAAGGCGCAGGTCACGCACGCGCTGTGCGACCGGCAGCTCGCCGAGGAGCTGCGGCTGGCGCAGCCGCACTGTCAGACGCTGAAGCACGTCCGCCTGTTCAACGACGACTCGCCGGACGGCCTCGAAGCCGCGATGGCGCGCCACGCGAAGCCGTTCCGGGCGGTCGACACGGCGGCCGACGACACCTGCCTGCTCGCCTTCACCTCCGGCACCACCGGCGAGCCCAAGGCGACGATGCACTTCCACCAGGACGTGATGGCGATCTGCCTGTGCTGGCCGAAGCACGTGCTGCGCGCGAACGCCGACGACGTCTTCATCGGCAGCCCGCCGCTGGGCTTCACCTTCGGGCTGGGCGGCCTGCTGCTGTTCCCGCTGTCCATCGGCGCGAGCACCGTGCTGCTGGAGAAGGCGACGCCGCCGCTGCTGCTCGACGCCATCCCCGCCTACGGCGCCACCGTGCTGTTCACCGCGCCCACCACCTACCGCGCGATCGCCGACCAGGCGCGCGAGCGCCGGCTGTCGGCGCCGCTGGGCGGGACGCTGCGCAAATGCGTGTCGGCCGGCGAGGCGCTGCCCGCGGCCACGCGCGTGCAGTGGAAGGCGGCCACCGGCCTCGAGGCGATCGACGGCATCGGCTCCACCGAGATGCTGCACATCTTCATCTCGGCCGACGAGGAGCACGCGCGCGCCGGCGCCACCGGCACGCCGGTGCCCGGCTACCAGGCCTGCATCCTCGATCCCGACGGCCGCCCGCTGCCGCGCGGCGCCGTCGGCCGGCTCGCCGTGCGCGGCCCGACCGGCTGCCGCTACCTCGACGACGCGCGCCAGGCGCAGTACGTGCACGACGGCTGGAACCTCACCGGCGACGCGTATCTGGAAGACGAGGATGGCTGGTTCCGCTACCAGGCGCGCACCGACGACATGATCATCTCGGCCGGCTACAACATCGCCGCGCCGGAGGTCGAGGCCGTGCTGCTGGAGCACGCCGCCGTCGCCGAATGCGCCGTGATCGGCGTGCCCGACGAGGAGCG
>DASQCX010000345.1:0-2396 GCA_035634455.1 Burkholderiaceae bacterium | reverse complement strand
ACCCGAAGGACGTCGGCCAGTTCCTGCGCGCGGCGTCGCGCCGCTGAGGCTCAATGCGCCGCGAAGCCGCCCGTGCGCGCTGACGCGGCGTCCGCCGCCGCGCCCGGCTGCGCCCGGCGCTTGACCAGCAGCGCCAGCGCGGCCACCAGCCCCGGCAGCGCGACCACGGTGAAGATGCCGGCGAACGTGAACTGGCGCCGCGTCAGCTCCGCCACCAGCAGCGAGCCCGCGATGCCGCCGAAGCGGCCGAACCCGAGCATCCAGGACACGCCCGTCGCGCGCCCCGCCGTCGGATAGAACGCCGCGGCCAGGGCCGGCAGCGAGGACTGCGCGGTGTTCATGAACGCGCCGCCCAGGAACACCACGACGACCAGGAAGCCGACCTGCCCCGCCGCCTGCCCGATCAGCCAGATCAGCAGCGCCGTGACGGCGTAGCCGGCGGCGATGATCCCGTTGCCGTCGTAGCGATCCATCAGCCAGCCGAACAGCACCGCGCCGCAGCCGCCCAGCGGGAACAGCGCGGCGATCAGCGTGGCCGAACGCGGGTCGACGCCGGCGTCCTTGAACAGGATGGGCATCCAGTTGATAAGCGCGTAGAAGATCACCAGCCCCATGAAGTAGGCCACCCACAGCATCACCGAGCCGACCAGGTACTCGCGCGACAGCACCAGCGCGACGCCCGCCCGGCCCGCGGTCGTCGGGCGGCTCTCCGACAGCCTGAACGACGTCGCCGCCGCCGCGCTGGCGGAGATGCGCGACAGCGCGGCGCGGATGCGCTCGACCGGCTGCGCGCGCGCCACCATGAAGCGCACCGACTCGGGCAGCAGCAGCGCCATCGCCGCCGCGAGCACGAGCGGCGCGACGCCGCCCAGCATCAGCACGCTGCGCCAGCCGAACTGCGGGATCATCCACGCCGCCAGGAAGCCGCCGAACGCGGCGCCCAGCGGGAAGCCGCAGAACATCGCGTTGGTGAGCGTGGCGCGCAGGCGGTCGGGGCAGTACTCGCTGGTCAGCGTCACCGCGTTGGGCATCGCCGCGCCCAGGCCCAGGCCGGTGAGGAAGCGCAGCGTCGTCAGCTGCTCCAGCGAGCCGGCGAACGAGGAGGCCAGGCAGGCCACGCCGAACACCGCCACCGCGGCCACCAGCAGCTTCTTGCGGCCCAGCCAGTCGGCCAGCGGCCCCGAGGACAGCGCGCCCGCGGCCAGGCCGAACAGCGCCGCGCTGAGCACCGGCCCCAGCGCCGGCTTGGCGATGCCCCATTCCTTGAGCAGCGAGGGCGCGATGAAGCCGATCGCCGCGGTGTCGAAGCCGTCGGCCAGCACGATCAGGAAGCACAGGCCGAAGATCGTCCACTGGAACGGCGAGAACCGGTGTTCGTTGAGGAACGACTGGACGTCGACGCTGGGGCTGTCTGGCATGGCTTGTCTCGCGCTGGCTGTGGACGCCGCCCCTGGAGCGGCGGCTTGTTTGCGCGCAGTGTCCGCGCTGCGCCGGGCCGCGTCCACGGGGTTTCCCGCGAATGTGCGATTAGTGCAAGCATTGGGCGCTTCCGTCCAGCGGATTCATGTCGACGTCGACACATTGTTGTGGGACGTTTCGTCGGCTTCGTTTCGCGGCTTGATCCGGCCCTTGCGCGGCGGCAGGATCCTTAGCATTCCCTCATCGGCCGCCATTCCTCCATGGCCGAGCAGCAGGAACATCCCATGTCCATCGCCGCCCTCAACAGCACCGCCACCGCGTCCACCGCGTCCACCGAATCGTCCCGCATCACGCAGGCCGGCGACAGCGTCGCCACCACCGTCGCCCATGCGGCCGAGGCGGTCGCCGACGGCGTCAGCGCGACGGTGTCGTTCAGCGGCCAGGCGCTGCATGCGCTCGAGCAGGCCGGCGAATTCGTGCTCGGCGGCGCCGAGGAGCTCGCGGTCGGCGCCTGGCACGGATTGCAGCACGCG
The DNA here is from genome assembly GCA_035634455.1 of Burkholderiaceae bacterium. Taxonomy (GTDB): domain Bacteria; phylum Pseudomonadota; class Gammaproteobacteria; order Burkholderiales; family Burkholderiaceae_C; genus Scleromatobacter. The sequence continues at coordinate 444 of DASQCX010000345.1, read as the reverse complement.
GCCACCGGCGCGGAGCAGGTCGGCGAGGCCGTCGCCGACGCGGTGGCCGACGGCGCCACCGAGGTCTACGACGCCGCGAAGACCGCCGCCAAGGAACTGGGCCACTACGCCGCGGTGGGCGCGCACGCCACCGGCGAGGCCGTCTCCGACGTCGCCAGCGGCGCGGTGATGGCGGCGTCGGCGGTGGGCAAGACGCTGGCGGCGCTGGTCTGACGCGCCGGCGGCGGCCCGCCCACGGCTTCTCAGCCGGCGGCGTCCAGGCTGGCCGTCGTGAACGTCGGGTACGACGACGGCTTGTAGGTGTTGAGGTTGGACAGGAAGTTGTCGTCACGCAGCGGGACGACCGCGGAGCCGTAGTCGTACGCGTCCAGGTCTGCGCGCAGCTGCGCGTTCGTCACGCCGTCGCCGACCATCGTCTGCCAGCTGATGATGCTGGGCGTGACG
>DASQCX010000344.1:0-1627 GCA_035634455.1 Burkholderiaceae bacterium | reverse complement strand
TCGAGGCGGAGCGACTTGCCGTTGGGGCCACCGGCGTCCAGGGTCAGGCCGAGGTCGACCTTGCCGTAGAGGGTGACGGACGACTGGGCGGAAGCGGCGCCGGACACGGCGGCGAGCACTGCGAGAGCGAGCAGCGACTTGTTCATTGCGAATATCTCCTAGGGTTAACAAGAGATTCCGGTCGCGGCGCGGCTGGGCGTGTTTCACCGCTAGTACCGCAACCTCATCGGAAGCTGGACGTATTGCACCATTGGGGCCACGCGTTGCAAAGGAATGGCGCCGTAAATCGCGGAGGCCTGTTGTCCTCAAACAACGTCATCTTCGATGACCCCATTTGATGGCAGGCAGGGGTCACAGGCGCCGATCGGGTATCGTTTCGACATGGAACTGAGTCTTGTCGATCGCTGGATCTGCGGCGCCGAAGTGGCGCTGCGAACGCTGTCCGGCGGCAGCCGCGCCGAACGCGCGACGCCGCAGCCGTCAACCGCGCGGGACGCCGTCGCGCCGCCGGAACTGGGCGCCGACGACAAGCGGCTGTCGGGCGCGCTGATGCGCGTGAACCATGTCGGCGAGGTGTGCGCGCAGGCGCTCTACCAGGCCCAGGCCGTGGCCACCGGCAACGCGGCGCTGAAGGCGCAGATGGCGCAGGCGGCGCGCGAGGAGGTCGACCATCTCGCCTGGACCGAGCAGCGCCTGGCCGAGCTCGGCGACCGCCCCAGCCTGCTCAACCCCCTGTGGTACGGCGGCGCGTTCCTGATCGGCCTGGCCGCTGGGCGGCTGGGCGATCGCGTGAGCCTGGGCTTCGTCGTCGAGACCGAGCGCCAGGTGGAACAGCACCTCGAGAGCCATCTCGAGCGCCTGCCCGCGGCCGACCTCGCGTCGCGTGCCATCGTCGACCAGATGCGCGTCGACGAGGCCGCGCACGGCGAGGCCGCGCGCGCGGCCGGCGGCGTCGACCTGCCCGCGCCGGTGCGCGGCGCGATGCAGCTGGCGGCCAAGGTGATGACCGCCACCGCCCACTACATCTGAGCGGCCTTTCAGGCCTCGACGACGTCGAAGCTGGTCGTGACCTCGGCCGTCTTGCCCAGCATGACGGTGGCCGAGCAGTACTTCTCGTGCGACAGCGCGATCGCGCGTTCGACGGCCGTCGCCGGCACGCCGCGGCCCGTGACGATGAAGTGCAGGTGCAGCTTGGTGAACACCTTCGGATCCTCCGACGCGCGCTCCGCGGTCGCCTTCACCTGGCAGCCCTTCACGTCGTGGCGGCCGCGCTTGAGGATCAGCACCACGTCGTAGGCCGTGCAGCCGCCGGCGCCGGCCAGCAGCGTCTCCATCGGGCGCGGCGCGAGGTTGCGGCCGCCGCCATCGGGCGCGCCGTCCATGGTCAGCAGGTGGCCGCTGCCGGTCTCGGCGGAGAAGGCCATGCCCGTCTCGGGCAGCCAGTTGATCGTGCAATGCATGGGTCTTGTCCAGGAAATCGGAAGATCGTCTCGATTGTGCAACGCCCACTCCGGCCCTGTTTGCCTCAGGACACTGCAAATCACTGACCAAACTGGTGCACGACCGTGCTTTTTGCACCGCCAGCGGACATTCGAGGACCCTCCCTACGCCCGGTGACAAAGATATA
>DASQCX010000343.1:0-4381 GCA_035634455.1 Burkholderiaceae bacterium | reverse complement strand
ACTACCTGCTGACCGAGCCCGTCATCCTGGACGACGCTGCGCTGCAGTCGCTGATCGGCCCCGTCCACAAGACCTCGTACGCGGAGGGCATCCGCCGCACGCTGGCGGCGGTGGAACAGCCGGAGAGGGCGCTCGCGGCGGCCTAGTCGCCGCGCTTGCGCAGGTACATCTGCTGGTCCGCGTGGCGCACCAGCGTGTCGACGTCCTGGCCGTCCTCGGGGTAGATGGCCACGCCGACGGCCGCGCCGAGGGCCGGCTCCAGCGTCTTGCTGCCGGTCAGCACCTCCAGCGGCTGGCGCAGCACAGCCTCCAGATGGGCGCGCACCTGCTCGGCGTCATCGCGCCGCTCGATCGAGTCGAGCATCACGAGGAACTCGTCGCCGGCGAAGCGGGCTACCAGGTCGTCGGCGCGGACGGCCGCGCGCAGGCGCTTGCCGAGCTCCTGCAGCACGGCGTCGCCGATGTCGTGGCCGAACTCGTCGTTGATCGTCTTGAAGCGGTTGATGTCGACGAACAGCACGCCGAACGGTCGCGGGTCGCCGCGGCGGCGCTGCTGGACGATGCGATCCTCGACGTGCCGGATCAGCGCGTCGCGGTTGGCCAGGCCGGTGAGCGAGTCGGTCAGCAGCCGCCGCTGCATCTCGGCGAAGCTGCGCGCGAGGTCGCCGAGCTCGTCCTTGCGATCCGACTCCACGAACGGCACCGTGCTGCCGTCGCCGACCCGGCGCGCGGCGGCGGCGAGCCGGCGCAGCTCGCGCGTGACCGTCGCCAGCACCAGCATGCCGGTCAGCATGACGAAGACGGCGGCGACGACGGCCAGCGCCACGGTGCGGCGGAAGTTGTCGATGATGCCGTGCAGGAAGTCCTTGCGCGGCACGGCCACCATGATCAGCCAGTCGAGGCCGGCGTCGTCCGTCAGCCGCGCGTAGCCGACCTGCACCATCGAGCCGTCGGGCGCGGTGAACACCGTCGTGTGCGGGCGCGCGTCGCCGGCGGTGTCCGCCAGTCCGCGCACGGCGGCGTAGGTGGCGGTCACGAGCGGGTCGCTGCTGTCGGCGGCGTTCAGGCGCACGTCGGAGCCGTCCGGCCTCTTGCGGATGTGGGCGCCGCGCGAGACGCCGATCAGGTTGCCGTCCTTTTCCATCACCATCGCGACGCCGTTGGCGCTCAGCGCCAGGCGCTGCAGGAACGAGGTCACCTGCTGCAGCGACAGGTCGGTGGCGACGACGCCCTTGAACGCGCCGCTGCGGTCGTTGACGCGGCGCGCGCGGGTGGCCACGAGCTGCTGCAGCTTGAAGTCGATGTAGATGGACGTCCAGGTCTGCAGCGGGCTGGCCGCGCCGGTCTTGTACCAGGGCCGGTCGCGCGGCTCGAAGATGCGCTTCTCGACGTCCGGCTGCCCCAGGACGCCGCCGATGCCGTCGTAGTGGTACAGGCTGCGCGGGCCGCTGCCTTCGATGCGCAGTCGCAGCTCGGCCTCGTTCTCGGACGAGCGCCACAGCCCGATGAAGCGGCCGTCGCGATCGCCGTAGTAGGCGTAGTTGTTCGGGTCGCGGTGCACCGAGGTCGCGAGCCAGAAGCGCTCGCGCAGCGCGGGCAGCTCGCCGGCGATGGACTCCGGCGCCGCGATGCCCTTGGGGAACGCCACCTCCAGCACCGCGGCCGAGCCCGAGACATGGCCCTCGACGGCCTGTTCGATGCGGTGCACGGTCTCGGTGAGCAGTTGCCCCGACAGGTCGTCGACCGAGTCGCGGCCGGCGGCGTACGACAGCACGCCGATGACGATGGCGGTGCCCAGCACCAGCAGCAGGTACGGCAGCGTCAGCAGTGCCCGCAGGGGCAGTCGCGAGAGAAGCTTCATCTTGTTCTGGTGTCGATGCGAGCGTCGCGCGGCGGATGCACGGCCCCCTCCAGGGCGTGTCCGCCGGACAATCGCGCGATTGTGCGCCAGACCGGGCGGCCGTGGCGTGTCCGCGCCAGCGGCCAAACCTGCGGATCGGCGCGATGGCGGCTGGAATCCAGGCGGAAGTCACGCCGGGGTGGGGCGCGGACAACACCCCGGCCGACCTGCTGCGCAAGCGGGGCCGGGGCGGGCCGGGAGCCCCTCGCTTTGCGCCGGTCGCCGATCGCGGCGACAATGGATGGCAATGATTTCCGAGCAAAATCAACAAGTTAGCCCCTGGCGCCTGTCCGTCGCCCCGATGATGGACTGGACGGACCGCCACTGCCGCTACTTCCACCGCCTGATCACCCGCGACACGCTGCTCTACACCGAGATGGTGACGACCGGCGCGCTGCTGCACGGCAACCAGCCGCGCCACCTCGACTTCAACGGCGAGGAGCACCCCATTGCGCTGCAGCTGGGCGGCAGCGAACCCGATGCGCTGGCGGCTTGCGCGAAGCTGGCGCAGCAGTGGGGCTACGACGAGGTCAACCTGAACTGCGGCTGCCCCAGCGAGCGGGTGCAGCGCGGCGCGTTCGGCGCCTGCCTGATGCGCGAGGCCGAGCTGGTGCGCGACGGCGTCGCCGCGATGCGCGACGCCTGCACGCTGCCGGTGACGGTCAAGCACCGCATCGGCGTCGACAAGGTGGAGAGCTACGATTTCGTGCGCGACTTCGTCGGCACCGTCGCGCAGGGCGGCTGCACCGTCTTCATCGTCCACGCGCGCAACGCCTGGCTGCAGGGCCTGAGCCCGAAGGACAACCGCACGATCCCGCCGCTGCGCTACGAGTTCGTCTACCGGCTCAAGCAGGACTTCCCGCACTTCACCATCGTCCTGAACGGCGGCGTGAAGGGCGACGACGCGATCGCGGCGCACCTGGCGCACGTCGACGGCGTGATGATCGGCCGCGAGGCCTACCACGACCCGTGGTGCATGGCCGACTGGGACGCGCGCTTCCTCGGCGGCCCCGCGCAGGCGCGCACGCGCGAGGACGTCGAGGCCGCGATGGTCGAGTACCTGGAGCGGCTGCAGGCCAGCGAGCACCACTGGTCGCAGGCCTCGCGCCACATGCTGGGGCTGTGGAACGGCGTCAACGGCGCGCGCCGTTGGCGCCAGGTGTGGTCCGACCACCGGATGAAGACGCTGGCGCCGACGGAGGTGTCGCGCCTGGCGCACGCGGGCGCGGCGCGGCCGGCGGTCGCGGCCTGAATCCGGCGGCTGGCCGGCGTCAGGCCTCGGCCAGCGCCTCGTCGAGCTTGTCCTTGACGCGGTGCAGGCCGCGCAGCAGCGAGGTCTGGTCCAGCATCGCCTGCGGCGCCAGCTTCATCGCCACCTCGTCCAGCCGCGCGGGCTCGTTGACGATGGTGTGGGCGAGGGCGGACAGCACGCAGATGTAGCGGTGCGAGACCCGCGGCAGCCGTCCCGTGGTCTGGATGCCGATGTGGTGGCGCACGCTGGCGACCGCCGCCGGGGCCAGGCCCCAGGCCTCGCACAGGTTGGCGCCGACGTCGTCGTGGCTGCAGCCGAAGGCCTCGCGCTCCAGCTCGGCCAGGTGGACGTCGTCGCGGGCCGACGCCAGCATCGGCGCGTATTTCTCGGGCGCGTGCTTGTAGAGGACGGCCTTGCCGCACTCCTCGAACAGCCCGGCGGTGTGCGCGCCCCAGGCCTCCATCGACAGCCCTTGCGCGAGCCGGCCCATCAGCAGGCCGCGCACGCTGGCGCGCTCCCACACGGCCAGCAGCTGCGGCACGCGCGGGAACGCCGCCTGCAGGCCAGTCTCGTAGGCGATGGCGGAGATCTCGCGCACGCCCAGGTAGGTGACGGCCTGCTGCACGCTCTGCACGCGGCCCCGGAGCCCGTACAGCGGCGAGTTGACGGCCTTCATCACGGCGGCCGCGAACGACATGTCGCCCTCGATCAGCGCGCCGATGGCGTTCAGGTCGACATCGTCCTCGCGCAGCAGCGCGGCCAGCCGGACCAGCGACTGCGGCTGCGCGGGCAGGTCGAACTCGAGGTTCACGGGACGGTTGTCTTGCGTCATGGGCACTCCGCAGCGGTCACAGGCTCGGCAAGCCAGGATGCTAGACCTTCGCGCCGGCGCGGCGGCGCCGAAATGAGCGCGAAAATGCCGCCGTTTTCCGCGATGACAATGCAGGGCGCGGCGACGGCCCGGAAGGTCGCCGCCTTTTCCCACCCGAAGCGCCCGAACGAATGATCCACTGGCCCGCCGCCACCGTCTCCAACCTCGCCCTCTGGGCCGTCGCCGCGCTGGCGACCGCGGCCGTCATCGTCCGACCCGGCAGGTGGCCCGAGGCCGTCTGGGCCGTGGGCGGGGCGCTCGCGCTGCTGCTGTGCGGCCTGCTGCCGCCGTCGACGGCGCTGGGCGCCGTGCTGGAGGGGACGGACGTCTACCTGTTCCTGGTCGGCATGATGCTGCT
>DASQCX010000342.1:0-1549 GCA_035634455.1 Burkholderiaceae bacterium | reverse complement strand
ACGAGCGCGAGCTGCGCAACGTCTTCCTGTTCGTCGGCGCCGATCCGGAGACGCGGTGGCTGGAGGGCTGCGGCATCGCGGTCGACCCGCACGGCTTCGTGCTGACCGGCGTCGAGGCGGCCACCGGCCCCGACGGCCAGGCCAAGCCCGGCCGCGCGCCCAACCCGTTCGAGACCAGCGTGCGCGGTGCGTTCGCGGTCGGCGACGTGCGCGCCGGCTCGGTCAAGCGCGTGGGCGGCGCGATCGGCGACGGCGCGGCGGCGGTGGCGCTGATCCACCAGCACCTGGCGGCGCTGGACGCGAAGGCGACGGCCTGACGCGGCGCGCGCGAAGACCCCAGCCGCGCAAGCCTCGCGCGGCCTGACCATACTGGGGGCTCACCCACAGGACGACTGTCATGGCCAAATACCCCACCACGTTCCGCATCGGCGGCGAGCTCGAAGTCCATCGCCTGGGCTTCGGCGCCATGCGCATCACCGGCCAGGGCATCTGGGGCCCGCCGGCCGACCGCGCCGGCGCGCTCGCCACGCTGCGGCGGCTGCCCGAGCTGGGCGTCGACTTCATCGACACGGCCAACTCGTACGGGCCGGAGGTGTCGGAGGAGCTGATCCGCGAGGCGCTCTACCCGTACACCGACGTCACGGTCGCGACCAAGGGCGGCCTGGAGCGCAGCGGCCCCGACGTCTGGACGCAGAACGGCAACCCCAGCCACCTGGTCAGCGAGGCGCATGCCAGCCGCGAGCGCCTGGGCGTCGACCAGATCGCGCTGTGGCAGCTGCACCGCATCGACGCCAAGGTGCCGCGCGACGAGCAGTTCGACGCCGTCCGCCTGCTGCTGGACGACGGCGTGATCGAGCACGCCGGGCTGAGCGAGGTCTCGGTCGAGCAGATCGAGGCCGCGGCCCAGGTGTTCCCGGTGGCCACCGTGCAGAACCGCTACAACTTCGCCGACCGCGGCAGCGAGGACGTGCTCAAGTACTGCGAGGCGCACGGCATCGGCTTCATCCCCTGGTATCCGCTGGCGGCCGGCGAGCTCACGCGCGAGGGCACAGCGGCGCTGGACGCCATCGCCAAGGCCCACGGCGCCACGCCCAGCCAGGTCGCCGTCGCGTGGCTGCTGCAGCGCAGCCCGGTCATCCTGCCGATCCCGGGCACGTCCAAGGTGGCGCACCTGGAGGAGAACGTGAAGGCGCGCGACATCGAGCTGACGGCCGACGAGTTCGATCGCCTCGACCGGATCGGCCTGAAGGGCGGCGCGCGGGGCTGAGTTCAGCCGCGCGGGCTGAACGTGCGCGGAAAGAACGCCGGCGCGCCGCGATCCTTCAGCCGGTAGCCCATCGGCGGGCGGTTGGAGTCGCTCTCGACGATGCCCACCTCGGCCAGGAAGCCGGCCGCCAGCATGCGCGTGCGAAAGCCGCTCTTGTCGACCGGGCGGCCCAGCACGACCTCGTAGGTGCGCTGCAGCTGCGGCAGCGTGAACGGCTCGGGCAGCAGCCAGGCCGGCAGCGAGGTGTATTCGACCTTGCCGCGCAGGCGCTCGACGCCATCG
>DASQCX010000341.1:0-13663 GCA_035634455.1 Burkholderiaceae bacterium | reverse complement strand
CGACCGTGCGACCGCGCGACTTCAGCGGATACGCCGACGACGAGCGGTAGCCGAGCGCCAGCGCGCCCTCGCGCCAGGTGGCCATGCCCGGATCCGAGCCGATGTCGGTGGAATGCATCGCGCGGCCCTCGCGGAACGCCTGCGCGCTCGGCGCATGGCCGCGCGGGCCCGCGGCCAGCGCGGCGTGCGGCGGATCGAGGTAGTCGCCCGTCTTGCCGGCCCAGGCCACCGGCACCAGCTCGCCGGCCTCCATGTCGGGGCGGCCGATCCAGGCCATGCGCAGGCCGCCGTCGCGCACCATGATCTGGCACACCGCGGCCAGCAGCGGCTCGGGCGCGCGCTCGCGGGCGATGGCCGCGTGCACGTTGGTCAGCACCTGGTAGAGGCGGTTCAGGCGCCGCAGGTGGCGCTCGTCGTCGCGCCGCTGCGTGACGTCGCGGCCGATGCTCAGCACGCCGGCGAGCTCGCCGTGCGAGCCGAACACCGGCGTGTGCAGCGATTCCACCAGCTCCTGGTGGCCGTCGTGCGCGTAGGTCAGCGTGAACTGGTGCGGCACCGGCGCGCGCACGTCGATCGCGCGCTTGTCGGCGGCCGCGAACTCGGCGGCCACCGCGGCCGGCAGGAAGGCTTTGGCGGGGTGGCCGATCAGCTCGTTCTCGGGCGCGCCGATGAAACGCTCGAAGCGCACGTTACACGCCAGGAACCTGCCGTCGACGCCCTTGAACCAGACGAGGTCGGGCAGCGTGTCGATCAGCGTGCGCAGGCGCCGCGCCTGGCTGTCGATCTCGGCCGTCTTCTCGCGCACGGCGCGGCGCAGGAACAGGCCCCACAGCAGCGCGAGGACGACGGCCAGCGCGAGCACGCCCGCGGCCACCGTGGCGGCGTGCACCCAGCGCCCGCCGGCCAGCGGCGCGCCGAACCACTTGTCCTCGACGGCCTTCTTCTCGGCCGGCGAGACCTGGTCGAAGCCCTTCTCGATCAGCGCCAGCGTGGCCGCGTCGCCGCGCCGCACCGCGCGGTGCATGTGGCCGTAGTACATGACGAAGGCCTCGCGGAAGCGCTGCGAGGCGTTGGCCTTGTACAGGTAGTACTCGGCCGAGGGGCCGTCCATGCAGAAGATCTTCGGGTCGCCGGCCACCACCGACGCGATCAGGTTGCGGTAGCTCGGGTAGGTGACGATCTGCGTGACGCCGCCGGCGCGCAGCCGGTCGATGCAGACGTCGCCCGCCAGCGCCGCCACGTGGAAGCCGCGCAGCGAGTGCAGGTCGACCAGGCCCTTGACGCTGGAGTCGGCGTAGATCGGCTCGCGCACGTCGGCGAACGGCGCGGTGAAGTCCATCGTGCGGGCGCGCTCGGACGACCAGAAGATGGTGTCGATGACGTCGGCCCGGCCGTCGCCGATGCGGGCCAGCGCCTCGGCCCAGTCCACCGGCTGCAGGTCGACGCGCACGCCGGTCTTGCGCGACCACAGCGCCCATTCGTCGGCGACCAGGCCGGCGGGCCGGCCGTCCTCGTCGCGGAACAGGTAGGGCGGGTAGTTGTCGGCGCCGACCACGTGCAGGACGCGCGGCGTCGGCGCGGGGGCGGCGGACATCGCGGGCGTGGAGGCGGTGTCCCGGGCCGTCGTCGGCAGCTCCGGCGTGGCGCCGCTCAGGGCCGGCAGCGACGCGAGCGCCAACGCCGCCAGCGCGCCGCGCACGCGGCGGGCGAGTCGGGCCCGGATGACGAGCGCGGCTGCCAGGGCGTTAGTCCGACAGTCGCGTCACGCCGTCGAGCGCGCACGCATACACGGCGTTGCGCAGCGCCGCGATGGCCTCGTAGCGCGGGAAGCTGCGGCGCCACGCCAGCACGACGCGCCGCGTGGGCGCCGGCGGCTCGAACGGGATGTAGGTGACCAGCGCGTGCGAGTGCGGGTCGTCGTGCCCCTGCGGCACCGACAGCTGCGGCACCACCGTCACGCCCATGCCCGAGGCGACCATGTGCTTGATCGTCTCCAGCGACGAGCCTTCGAAGCTCTTGCGGATGCCCTCGGCGTCGTTGGAGAAGCGCGCGAACTCGGGGCACACCTCCAGCACGTGGTCGCGGAAGCAGTGGCCGGTGCCCAGCAGCAGCATCGTCTCCTGCTTCAGCCGCTCCGACGAGATTGCCTTCTCCTTGGCCAGCGCGTGCGAACGCGGCACGGCGACGACGAAGGGCTCGTCGTACAGCGGCGCGATGGCCAGGCCGCTGTCCGGGAAGGGCTCGGCCATGATGGCGCAATCGAGCTCGCCGGTGCGCAGCATGTCCAGCAGCTTGACCGTGAAGTTCTCCTGCAGCATCAGCGGCATCTGCGGCGTCAGCTCGATGGCGTGGCGCACCAGCTGCGGCAGCAGGTAGGGGCCGATCGTGTAGATGATGCCCAGCTTCAGCGGGCCGGACAGCGGATCCTGCCCGCTCTTGGCGATCTCCTTGATCGCCGCCGCCTGCTCGATCACGCTCTGCGCCTGCCGCACGATGGCCGTGCCCAGCGTCGTCAGGCTGACCTCGTTGCTGCCGCGCTCGAAGATCTTGACGTCCAGCTCCTCCTCGAGCTTCTTGATCGCCACGGACAGCGTCGGCTGCGACACGAAGCACGCCTCCGCCGCGCGGCCGAAGTGCCGCTCGCGGGCGACCGCGACGATGTAGCGCAGCTCGGTAAGGGTCATGTCCGTATTGTGATGATTCCGCGGCGAATCGGGGGCCCCGGGTTCACCCGCGTGAAAGTCACGCTTTCATCCACTCCAGGCGGCCCCCGAGCCAGCGTTCGACGTGCGCCGACGCCGCGCCCGGCGCGCGCGCCAGCAGCTGCGGCGCGACCTCGCGCACGTGGGCCAGCAGCGGGGCGTCCTCCTCCAGGTCGGCGAAGCGCAGCAGCTGGTCGCCGGACTGGCGCGCGCCCATGAACTCGCCCGGGCCGCGGATCTGCAGGTCGCGCCGGGCGATCTCGAAGCCGTCGGTGGTCTCGGCCATCGCCTTCAGCCGCTCCTTGCCCACCTGCGACAGCGGCCCCGCGTACAGCAGAACGCACACGCTCGCCGCGCTGCCCCGCCCCACCCGTCCGCGCAGCTGGTGCAGCTGCGCCAGGCCGAAGCGCTCGGCGTGCTCGATCACCATCAGGCTGGCGTTGGGGACGTCCACGCCCACCTCGATGACGGTGGTGGCCACCAGCACCGGCAGCTCGCCGGACTTGAAGCGCGCCATCACGGTGGCCTTGTCGGCGGGCTTCATGCGGCCATGCAGCAATCCCACGCCGATGCCGGGCAGCGCCTGTTCGAGCGCGGCGTGGGTGTCGGTGACGTTCTGCAGCGTCAGCGCCTCGGACTTGCCGGCGAATTCGGCCGCCGCGTTCTCGGCGTCCTCCGACTCCTCGATCAGCGGGCAGACCCAGTAGACCTGCCGTCCGGCCGCGATCTCGTCGCGGATGCGCTCGACGATCTCGGGCCGGCGCGTGTCCGCGAACACGCGCGTGACGATGGGCGTGCGCCCGGGTGGCAGCTGGTCGATCGTGCTGACGTCGAGGTCGGCGAAATAGGTCATCGCCAGCGTGCGCGGGATCGGCGTGGCCGTCATCATCAGCAGGTGCGGCTCCAGCCCCTCGATGGCCAGCTTGCGCCGCAGCGCGAGCCGCTGCTGCACGCCGAAGCGGTGCTGCTCGTCGACGATGGCCAGGCCCAGCCGCGCGAACTCGACGCCTTCCTGGATGACGGCGTGCGTGCCGACGATCAGCTTCGCGGCGCCGCTGGCCGCCTTCTCCAGCGCCTGCGCCCGCGCCTTGCCCTTGCGGCTGCCGCTGAGCCAGGCGACCTCGACGCCCAGCGGCTCCAGCCACTGCAGCAGCTTGGCGAAGTGCTGCTCCGCGAGGATCTCGGTGGGCGCCATCAGCGCGCACTGCCAGCCGGCGTCGATGGCGACGGCGGCCGCCAGCGCGGCCACCACCGTCTTGCCGGCGCCGACGTCGCCCTGCAGCAGCCGGTGCATCGGGCGCGGGCCGGCGAGGTCGGCGGTGATCTCGTCGACGACGCGGCGCTGGGCGCCGGTCAGGCCGAACGGCAGCACGGCCAGCAGCTTCTCGTGCAGGCCGCCCGGGCGCGGCGCGATGGCCGGGCCGCGCAGCAGCGCGCGTTCGGCCTTGGCGGCGAGCTGCGAGATCTGCTGCGCCAGCAGCTCCTCGAACTTCAGCCGTTGCGCCGCCGGGTGGCTGCCGTCCTCCAGCGCCTGCAGCGAGACGTCCGGCGGCGGGTGGTGCAGCGTCTCCAGCGCCGTGCGCAGCGACGGCAGGCCGGCCGGCAGCACCTGCGGCGGCAGCACTTCCTGCAGCGGCGCGCGGCCCAGGCTGGCGGCGATCGCCTTGCGCAGGTAGGGCTGAGGCAGCTGGGCGGTGGTCGGGTAGACCGGCGTCAGCGACGCCGCCAGCGGCGCGCCCTCGGCCACGGCCTTGAAGGTCGGGTGCACCATCTCGCGGCCGAGGAAGCCGCCGCGGATCTCGCCGCGCACGCGCACGCGCTGGCCGGGCGCGAAGGTCTTCTGGTGCGAGGGGTAGAAGTTGAGGAAGCGCAGCACCAGCTCGGCCCGCGACTCGTCGGTCATCTTCACGACGAACTGGCGGCGCCCACGCAGCTCCACGCGCGACTCGAGCACGACGCCCTCGACCTGCACCTTCTCGCCGGTGAACGCGCGGGCGATGGGCGTCACCTGCGTCTCGTCCTCGTAGCGCAGCGGCAGGTGCAGCGCGAGGTCGATCGGGCGCACCAGGCCCATGCGCAGCAGCGCGCGCTGCGGGCCGCTCAGCTCGGCCTTCGCTGCGCTCGCTGTGCTCGCGGGCGCGTCGGCGGCGTGGGGCGCGGTGGCGGGCGGGGTCGGCATGGCCGCGATTCTCGCGCCTGGCTGTTGTTTCCTTGCGAGCCGAGCGGTCGAATACGACGAATCCGCGCCGAATGTACAAGTCGATACCGCCTTGCGCGGTGGTTGACCGACAATGTCGCCTGCCGCTACCCGCGGTCTTCCTCGACAACGTCCTGCGCCGAGCTGGTCGCAGGACCTGCAGTCCAACATGCGCCTCATTGCCCGTTTTGTCGTCCTGATGGTTGCCGTCTTCGGCGTGAGCCTGGCCTTCGCGTGGGCCTGGGACAAGTCCGACAAGCCGCAGAACGCCCCCACCACCGCCGCGTCCTGAGCGGTCGCCGTTCCCCGAAAACGTCGCGATGACCCGCGATGCCGTCCATCTGCCGCCGCCTTCGGGCGGCTTTCGTCTTGGCGACTTCGATTTCGAGCTCCCTGCCGAGCTGATCGCCCAGCATCCGGCCGCCGAGCGCAGCGGCTCGCGCCTGCTCGACGGCACGGCCGCGCCGTTCGTCAACCGCGTCTTCCGCGACTTCCCCGGCCTGCTGCGCGCGGGCGACCTGCTCGTCTTCAACGACACGCGCGTCATCAAGGCGCGGCTGTTCGGCGCCAAGGCCACGGGCGGCGGCGTCGAGGTGCTGGTCGAGCGCGTGCTGCCGCCCGGCGAGGCCTGGGCGCACATCCGCGCCAGCAAGTCGCCGAAGCCGGGCACGACGCTGACCTTCGGCGACGCCGCCGCCGGCACCGCGTTCGAGGTGCAGGTGCTGGGCCGCTGCGGCCCGGACGACGCGATGTTCCACCTGCGCTTCCCGGGCGACGTCTTCGCGCTGCTGGAACAGCACGGCCACGTGCCGCTGCCGCCCTACATCGCGCACGCCGACGAGGCCGACGACGTGCGGCGCTACCAGACGGTGTTCGCCGACCGCCCCGGCGCCGTCGCCGCGCCCACCGCGGCGCTGCACTTCGACGAGGCGCTGCTGGCGCAGATCGCCGCGCGCGGCGTGCAGTCGGCGCGCGTCACGCTGCACGTGGGCGCCGGCACCTTCCAGCCGGTGCGCAGCGAGGACCTCGGCGAGCACAAGATGCACACCGAATGGTTCGACGTGCCGCAGGCCACCGTCGACGCCGTGCTGCGCACCCGCGCCGCGGGCGGCCGCGTCGTCGCGATCGGCACGACCACCGTGCGCGCGCTGGAATCGGCGGCCGTCGCGGCCGAGCGGGCCGGCAACCCCGGCAGCCTGCAGGCCGGCGCCGACGAGACGCGCATCTTCATCACGCCCGGCTACCGCTTCCGCGTCGTCGACCGGCTGGTGACCAACTTCCACCTGCCCAAGAGCACGCTGATGATGCTGGTGAGCGCGTTCTCCGGCATGGAGCGCATCCGCGCGCTGTACGCGCATGCGATCGCGCAGCGCTACCGCTTCTTCAGCTACGGCGACGCGATGCTGCTCGACCGAGTCGACTTGCCGGACTGACCCTCAGCAGCTCTCGCACCCCGCCGACGCCAGCCACGGGTCGCGCCGGTGCTGGCCGAAGGTGGCCACCAGGAAGTCGACGAACGCGCGCGTGCGCATCGGCACGTGCTTGCGCGTGGGCATCGCGGCGAACAGCGTCACCGTCCGCATGTGCCACTGCGGCAGCACGCGTTCCAGTGCCTGTTCCAGCAGCGCGTCCTCGGCCATGAACGACGGCAGGCCCGCGATGCCCAGCCCGGCGAGCGCCGCGGCGTAGAGCGTGTCGGTGTGCGTCGTCGTCAGCGGCGGCAGCTTCTTGAGCTCCACCACCGCCGGCTCGCCGCCGCCCCAGGCGGGTCGGAAGGTCAGCTCGCGCTGCTCGCTGGGGGGCAGTGGCATGAGCATGTCGTGTTGGGCGAGATCGCGTGGGTGCTTCGGGCGGCCGTGCAGCTCGAGGTACTCCGGCGTCGCGCACAGCACGACTTCGGAGGTGGCGATGTGGCGCGCGATGAACGCGCCCTCGATGGGCCGCGCACGCTGCACGATGATGGTGACGTCGTGGTTCTCGTCGGGCGTGTCGGCCGAGGGGCTGACGGTCAACTCCAGCGACACCTTCGGATGCAGCGCCCGGAAGCGCGGCAGGTGCTTGGCGAGCTGGTGCACGGTGAAGCCGGGCGGCGACAGCACGCTCAGGCGGCCGCGCGCCTCGGCGGTGGCGAGCCCGGCGACGGCCTCGGCATCGTCCACCTCGCCGAGGATGCTGCGCACGCGCTCGAGGTAGTCCTCGCCAACGTCCGTCAGCGCGAGCCGGCGCGTGGTGCGGTTGATCAGCCGGGCGCCCAGGTGCTCCTCCAGCTCGGCCACCAGGCGCGTCGCCACGGCCGGCGCGATGTCCATCGCCGCGGCCGCCTTGGCGAAGCCGCCGGCCTCGATGACGCGGGCGAACACCCGCATGGCGCGCAGTTGGTCCATCACATTCTTCCTGAATCGGCAATAAACAATTCTATGGCTGCTTGTTTATCCATGAAGTCCAGCGGAATACAGTGAAGTCATCGATGAAGCGCAGACACACACCACTTCACCGAGGCCCGGATGGAAGCCCCGACAGGCAGGCCGCCGGACATCCTCAAATCGTGTAGAGAAGAAAGTTCATCATGCAAGTCCGTCAAATCGTCGCCGCCGCCCTGCTCGCCGTCACCGCCGTGGGCGCCATGTCGCAGGAACTCGATCCCAGCGAGACGCTGCAGGCCAAGAACATCGCCGCCGCGCAGGCCGCCACCGCCAGCCGCACCCGTGACTCCGTCGTCGCCGAGACCCGCAACCTGCAGGCCGCCGGCCAGCTGGGCGCGGTCGGCGAGCGCGCCGACGCGCCCGCGATCGCCGCGGTGCCCGAGGCGCAAGCCCGCCCCCTGACCCGCGCCGACGTCAAGGCCGAGCTGGCCCAGTGGCGCAAGAGCCACCAGCTGCCGGTCGGCGACCGCGGCTGATGCTCTCGGCGGGTGCTCCGGCATCCGCCCGCTGACGAAAGCCCGACGGGCGGCGCGAGACGATCGCGCCGCCCGTTCTCGTTGCGCGGGCGACAATGCGACCATGCTGACATTCGAGATCCTGGGCACCGACGCCCAAGCGCGCCGCGGGCGCCTGACGCTGAACCACGGCGTCGTCGAGACGCCCGTGTTCATGCCCGTGGGCACCTACGGCACCGTCAAGGGCGTGCTGCCGCGCTCGCTGGAGGAGATGGGCGCGCAGATCATCCTGGGCAACACCTTCCACCTGTGGATGCGTCCCGGCCTCGACGTGATGGCGCAGTTCGGCGGCCTGCACAGGTTCGAGGGCTGGAAGGCGCCGATCCTGACCGATTCCGGCGGCTTCCAGGTCTGGTCGCTCGGCGAGATGCGCAAGATCTCCGAGGAAGGCGTGCGCTTCGCGTCGCCCGTCAACGGCGACAAGCTGTTCCTCACGCCCGAGATCAGCATGCAGATCCAGACGGTGCTGAACTCCGACATCGTCATGCAGTTCGACGAGTGCACCCCCTACGAGACCAAGGGCGTATTGACCACCGAGCGCGAGGCGCGGCTGTCGATGGAGCTGTCGCTGCGCTGGGCCGCGCGCTGCCGCGACGAGTTCGCGCGCCTGGCCAACCCGAACGCGCTGTTCGGCATCGTGCAGGGCGGCATGTTCGAGTCGCTGCGCGAGTTCTCGCTCGACGCGCTGGTCGCGATGGACTTCCCCGGCTACGCCATCGGCGGCGTCTCGGTGGGCGAGCCCAAGGAGGACATGCAGCGCCTCGTCGCCCACACGCCGCATCGGCTGCCGGCGCACAAGCCGCGCTATCTCATGGGCGTGGGCACGCCGGAGGACCTGGTCTACGGCGTCACGCACGGGGTCGACATGTTCGACTGCGTCATGCCCACCCGCAACGCGCGCAACGGCCACCTGTTCACGCGCTTCGGCGACCTCAAGGTGCGCAACGCGCGCCACAAGTCCGACGAGTCGCCGGTCGACGCCACCTGCGGCTGCTACACCTGCGGCCACTTCAGCCGCGCGTACTTGCATCACCTCGATCGCTGCGGCGAGATGCTGGGTCCGATGCTCAACACCATCCACAACCTGCACTACTACCTGAACCTGATGCGCGAGGTGCGCGCGTCGCTGGATGAAGGCCGCTTCGCCGAGTTCCGCGTGCAGTTCGCGCGCGATCGGGCGCGCGGGGTCTAGCAACGAAAAGGGCGGCCGAGGCCGCCCTGCCGCCGCCTGCGAAGGCGTCTCTTACTGCGTCTGCACGGCCGACGTGATCGTCACGTTCGGGATCGGCACGCACGAACCGTCACTGAAGCCGTTCAGCTGCGTACAGTTGGGCGCCTGCGTGATCGCAGTGATGACGGCGGCGCTGCCGCTGACGTCCGCGAACACGGCATAGCCCGGGCTCGTGCCGTTGCTGTCGAATGCGGTTGTGTTGTTGGCCACGTTGAAGAAGAACGACGACGTGGCGGAATTGAGCGCCGTGCCGCGCGCCATCGCGGCCGTCCACTGCACGTTGAAGCCGCCACCGGTCTCGAACGCGATCGGATCGTATGTCGTCGTCTTGGCCGTGGGCAAGGTGCCGCTCGTCGTGGTGCCGTAGGTGCCGCCCTGCACGACGTAGTACGGTGACTGGCCCGCCTGCGGGTTACCGGTGAAGTTGGCGACGCGATGCATGATCAGGCCGTTGTAGAAGCCCGAGGTCACGTAGGCCAGGAAGTTGTCGACCGTGATCGGCGCCTTGTCGCCCATTAGGTTGAACACGATGGAGCCATTCACGCCGTCGCCGGCGACCGTCATCGTCACGATCGGGGCTGGTACGGTCAAGGTCTGCGTGCTGAGCGTCGTGCCGCCGGTGGAGGCGGTGACGGTGCTCGAATACGCCCCACTCGGGGTGCACGAGAAGTACGCGGTGGTGTCGCTGCTGACGGTGGGCGAGGTGGTCAAGCGCGCCACGTTCTTGCACCCGGGGGCGGTGATGGTCAGGTTGCCGAGATGCGTTCCCGTGACGGTGATCAGGCCCGCGACGCCGTACTTCGAGACCGAGACATTCATCGTGCTGACGGTGGCCGGGCTCGTGTCGCCTCCGCCGCCGCCGCAGGCCGACAGGGCGGCGAGCAGGAGGGCTGACGCCGTTGCGGCGCCAGTCGAGTGGACGAGGGCAGGAGCGGGGGAACGTTGCTGCATGATGGATGGTGTATCGAAAAGGCGAATGGTAGGGCATGCGCGCGCGGCATTTTGCTAAGTGCGCGTTAATGGCAGCGAACGTCGCGGCGATACCACCCCGTGTACCCTGCTGCGGCGTCGGCCCCGCGTCTCAGACTACCTTCGCCGCCAGCAGTTGCCTCACTTGCTGGTGCAGCCCTTCGGGCGTCACGGCTTCGGCCGCGATGCCGGGGCCCACGTTCAGCCCGACCCGGCTGAACAGCCCGCGCCGGAACGGCTTGCTCATCGCGCTGCCGTCGATGCGCGAGAAGAACGAGCCCCACAGGTTCTGCAGCGCCAGCGGGATCACGGGCACGGGACGCTGCTCGAGGATGCGCATCACCCCGCCCTTGAAGGGCTTGAGCGTGCCGTCGTCGGTGATGCCGCCTTCCGGGAAGATGCCCAGCAGGTCGCCCTCGGCCAGCACCTGGTCGGCCGCGGCGAAAGCCGCCTCGTAGGCCGCCGGATCCTCGTTCTTCGGCGCGATCGGGATGGCCTTGGCGAGGCGGAAGAACAGGCCCAGGCCGGGCGTGCGGAAGATGCGGGCGTCCATCAGGAAGCGGATCGGCCGCGGGCTGGCGGCCATCAGCAGCACCGGGTCGATGAAGCTCACGTGGTTGCACACGACGATCGCCGGGCCGCTGGTCGGGATGTTGGCGTCGCCCTGCATGCGGAAGCGGTAGACGGTGCGCGTGAGCAGGAAGGCGAAGAAGCGCAGCAGGTACTCCGGCACCAGGAAGAAGATGTAGCCGGCGACGACGGCGTTGGCGATGCCGGTGATCAGGAAGACGCCGGCGATGCTGACGCCGAAGTGCAGCAGCGCCCCCGCGATCAGCGAACTCGCGATCATGAACAGGGCGTTCAGGATGTTGTTCGACGCAATGATGCGGGCCCGGTGGCTAGCGAGCGCCCGCGTCTGGATCAATGCGTACATCGGCACGCTGTACAGGCCGGCACTGAGCGAGAGCATGAACAGGTCGATCATCGGCCGCACGTGCTGGCCCTGGGCGACGAAGCCCGACAGGTCCCAGAACATCGTCGTCGGGGGCGCCAGGTGGCTGACGGCGAAGTACAGGTCGATCGCGAACACGCTCATGCCGATCGCGCCCAGCGGCACCAGGCCGATCTCGACCTGGCGCCGCGAGAGCACCTCGCACAGCAGCGATCCGACGCCCACGCCCACCGAGAACAGCACCAGCAGCAGCGAGGCGACGTGGACGTCGCCGTGCAGCACGTCCTTGGCGAAGGACGGGAACTGCGACAGGAAGGTGGCGCCGAAGAACCACATCCACGAGATGCCGAGCAGCGAGCGGAACACGACGATGTCCGTGCGCGCCAGCTTGAGGTTGCGCAGCGTCTCCGTCACCGGGTTCCAGTTGATCTTGAGCGCCGTGTCGTGCGCGGGCGAGGACGGGATCGCCTGCGCGGTCAGGCGCCCGATGACGGCGATCGCCAGGCAGGCGGCGCCCGCCAGTTCCGGCCCCATGCCCGGCACGACCACCAGCAGGCCGCCGGCGAGCTGGCCCAGCAGGATCGCGACGAAGGTCCCCATCTCGACCATGCCGTTGCCGCCGGTGATCTCGTGCTCGTTCAGGTGCTGCGGCAGGTAGGCGTACTTCACCGGGCCGAACAGCGTCGAGTGCACGCCCATCAGGAACAGGCACGCCAGCAGCAGCCAGACCTGCTGGCCGACGAAGCCCCAGATGGCCAGCACCATGATGAGGATCTCGAACGACTTGATCAAGCGCATCACCCGCGCCTTGTCGTACTTGTCGGCCAGCTGGCCGCTGGTGGCCGACAGCAGCACGAACGGCAGGATGAACACGGCGCTGATGACCAGGCCGGCCTTCTCCGGCGGCAGCCAGGACACGTTGAGCTGGTAGGTGACGAGCACCGTGAACGCGAACTTCAGGACGTTGTCGTTGCCGGCGCCGAAGAACTGCGTCCAGAAGAACGGCGCGAACCGGCGCTGGCGCAGGAGCGCGAACTGGCTGGGATGGGACTGGCTCATGAGTCTGGTTTTTCCGTGCTCGGCGCTGCGCGCCTGGTGGCGCCCACTGTAGCCGCAGGCCGGCCGACTCGCCTGCGGCGACACCCTCGATTCACGCGTGTTTCGCGGGGGTCAGCGCACGACGGTCGGCGGACCGGCGATGCGCATGCGCTGCATCCACGCGAACATCGATTCGACGGTCACCGTCTCGATGTGGTCGCTGAAGCGCTTCGAGTTCGGGTGGTCGTCGAAGGCGACGTTGGCGCGGGTCATGCGCGCGCCCAGGCGCGTCAGCGCGTCGAGGTGCAGCACGGTGGGCTGGTAGTCGTGCAACTGCAGCCAGGCCTGGGCGCGCTCGCGCGTGCCGGCGGCGGGGTCGAGCGAGCCGGCCAGCGTCTCGAGCGCCCACTGGTTGCTCTGCTGGTAGCGCGTTGCCCACGGGTAGGCGACGACGCTGTACGGCGCGGTATGCCACTGGACGAGGCGCTGGTCGTCGGTGACGACGCGCAGCAGCGCGGCCTGCACCTCGGGATCGGGCACGACGTAGGCGGCCTCGTAGCGGAACGGGGTGTCCAGGAAGAACTCGGCCAGGCCCTGGCGGAAGACGGCGGCGTCCGCGGTGCCGCACTGGTTGAGCTTGTGGACGATGCGCCAGGTGCCGCGGCGCGGCAGTGGCCGGGGCACCGGGATCGGCTGGTCGGAGACCTGGCCGAGGACGGGCGAGCCGGGGATGTCCCTGCCGGGCGCCGGGCTCGCGGCCGAATCGTCGCGATAGGCGAACGCCAGGTGCGACCACTGCAGACCGTACTTGCGCAGGTCCTGGCCGGCGCGGGCGATGATCACGACCTGGGCGCCGCTGGCGTCCAGGCTGGCCTGCACGCGTTCGGCCAGGCCGAGGGCGCGCGTCATGGCGTAGGCATCGGGCGGCGTGGTGTCGCAGGTCTGGCCGGCGGTGGCGGCGGCTGCCGTGGCCAGGGCGAGCGCGCCGACGAGCAGACGCCACAGGGCGCGGGCGCGGCTCATCGCGACACCCGCTGGTTGTACGACAGGGAGCGTCCGAGCTCGTTCGGGATGAACGCGATCACGTGCCCCGCGGCGCTCAGCAGCATGCCCGTGCCCACGACCGTGACCATCACCACCGTGCCGGCCACCATCGCCGAAGCGCCGACCGCGTCGCCGGCGAAGTTGATGCTGCCCTTGACGCCGTCGGTGACGTTCTCGACGAACCAGACCGTGCCGTCGGCGCTCGCCTGCACGCCGGTCACGACCATCGACCCGGCGCCCGCGACGAGCACGAAAGGCAGCGCGACCGAGATCGCGACCGGCACGAAGGACTCCTGGCTGGCCTGGCTCAGGTCGCTTTCGGCGCGCGCGTTGCCGGCGGCGACGCCCAGCGCCAGGAAGAAGGCGGCGATCCGGGGCTGGAGACTTGACGCGGGTTCCATGTGAAACCTCGAAGTGGAAGACGCCGCGATGGTGAGCAGGCGTCGAGCGGCGGGCAACGGGATTGCGCCGAGTGCTGCTCCTCGCATCGTGAGGTATCGTGCGCGGATACTTCGCCGCACCGCATGAGCACCACCGCCGAGATCGTCAATGTCCTCAAGAGCGAGCTGAAGCTTGCCAAGCTCACCTACGC